>NZ_JBFGZY010000052.1:0-22796 GCF_041586535.1 Psychromonas sp.
CTACTCATTTATACTTGCTAAAATGAATGCTAGCTGTGTTATTGATTTTGTAATTAGAACAACTAGTTACTGCAATCAATGCCTTGCTTTCATCCATTTTTTCTACGCCTAAATAGATCATCTAATTATCGGAATTGGTATAATTTCCTTTAATATAAAAAATATTAAAGGTTTGTATTATACGGTGCTGTTAGTTTTGTGTAGTTCAAGGCAAATCCTCGAAGCAATAGCTGGCTATTGAGAGATGATTTAACGCAGAAATACGCGAAAATAACGCTACTGTATCGATTTGCTTATACAGAATTGAGGTTAGTTAAAGAGTCTGTCTGTGGCGGTTGCCATAAACAGACTCTTAAATAGGGGTTATAAAGCCAGTACCTCTTTGACAAAAGGGATGGTTAACTTACGTTTAGCCTCTAAAGAGGCATTATCCAGTTTATCCAGTGTCTCTAACAGGGTGTTCATATCACGGGAAAGACGATTTAATAAAAATCGTCCCACGTCGACGGGTAATTTCATTCCTTTTAATTGCGCACGCAATTGCAGAGCACCTAGTTTATCCTCTTCATTGAGCGGGCTTAAGTGGTAACAAGCCCCCCATTCCAACCGGGAAACAAGATCATTGAGTTTTATATCAAGTTGTTTAGGTAAATTGCTCGCACAGAGTACTAAACTTGCACCAGACGGGCGATTTTCTTTATTATCAGACCAGCGGTTATAAAAATCAAAAAGCGCTTTTTCCCATTTTTCATTACCTGCGATTGCGCCGATATCATCAATACAGACCAGTGTTACCTGCTCCATATTTTCAAAAATATCCAAGGTCATACTGCGATAATGAAGCAGTGGGATATAGGCAACACTTTCGCCACGATCATCTACTTCAGAGCACAAAGCATGCAATAAATGAGAACGGCCGCTACCTGACTCCCCCCACATATATAAGACAGGCTCACCCAAACCAACAACGCTGTTTTTAAGCTGAGTTAATAAACTCGCATTTTGACCGGGATAAAAGCTCGCGAAGGTTTCATCATCGGGAAATTTGAGTGCTAATAAGGGATATTGAAAACGTAATTCATCCTGAGGCATGAAATTCCCTAATTAACGCCAGTTAAAGTGAAGTTCATCACTTTGAGAAGCATCTAATTGCAAGTTAGCTTGTACGCTGAGGGCATTTTTGAAGCTGTTAAGGCCGCCTTTTATCTTAACTTTCACCTTAAGCTGCTGCATATCAACACTGACAACTTCATATGACGCAATCGCCAGGATACCTGATAATAGCTGATTTAATTTTTCATATTGCTGCAGTGAATGAATACCGCTGATATAGATATATTGAGAAAATTTATCTGTTTCTGTATCTAGAACCGCATATTGCTGCGCATAATAATCAGCAACATCATTGCTCATCTGGCTTACCAGCATAAATTTATCGCCACTTAGCTGGTTGGATGCAACAACTTCATTTTTATTAGACTGCGGGTTTACATACACTAATGCCCAGTCTAAAGTCCAGGTTTGTCCATCCTGCTGTTGTAAATTTGCAACAATAAAATGACTGGCATCGTAACGTTGCGAACCCTCTGCAATCTGATCGTAAAACCCGCCGGAAACATCAGCAAGAGATACCGCTAAATTATCATCAAGATCCATTATTGGAAAACGTAAACTGATTCCACGCTGCTGCTGCTCCGTTTTTAATGCAGAAGAGAGAGGCTCATCCTGATCACTGCTAATCATATTATCAGAAATAAGATCACGGCCATTATCATCACCCACAACTAACCAAACCAGCGTCTGAGGACGCGTTTCTCCCCAAATTGGTTGCTGCATTTCTTTTAACGCCTGATTTATCTTACTTTGCTCGAATACCGCTATAAAATAGCGTTTACCGGCAAGATTTCTATAGCCAAATTGTGACAATAAACTCTGTGTTTTTTTCAATAATTCTTTACTTTCCACAAGTGTATTGATCTGCGCATTACCGGATACTTTGATTAGCACCTGTTGTAATGCCAGTTCTTTTAACTGCTGATCATTTTGATTATCAACAATGATATTACCCTGGTACAGGTTTTCAAACTGATTGGCTAAAACGCAAGACGTGAAAGAGATGAACGAAAAGAACAAGATAAAAAAATTACGTGCCACGAACATGAGTTTCATTAATATAGCTACCATTTAAACAATAATATCGTGATCATAAGCAGATATCATCGTATTGCAAGTTGATAATTATATTTAATAGTAATTATTGCTATAGGAATATGAGCCACAAAAATAACATTATCAATAATCCCCCTGTAATATGCATGGGCGTAAAATTTAAGTAATAGTCATCTATACCCATGATACTTCAAGATGCAAAGTCAGCAAGGCAACTTGTACCAATCTGCGTTGCAACAATCGAAAAGGGAATAACCATTACCTCATGCTGCGCCTTGATCTGGTCTCCGAGCTCGTGCCTGACAAAGCATTTTGAAGTAACATGGGTATATAGTTAACATTTGACAACGCAGTCAGAGTGAAAAATAGCCCCAGCCCTTTGGGTCGTGCCTAAAAATAACTCACTCAGTGCTGCGCAAAGCTCATTTAGAATACTAAACCACACTTTTTACGCCTTGATTGAGTGATTTTCAGGCGACTACAGGTTTGCCGATGAAAGATAAACAGGCCCTAATAGCTGGCTTTAAACAAAAAAATTATAAAAGTTTTGCTATAACTGACAATTCAATGCATAAATAATTAGATCCTTGTCGTATAAATGCTAAAATGCGCGCTGTTTTAACCCATCAAATTCTATAAAAGCGAATTCGCTTTTAAATTAAATTCTGCGAGGAATGCAAGTGAGCAACGAAAAAACCTCTTTAAGCTATAAAGACGCTGGTGTTGATATTGACGCTGGTACAGCATTAGTTGAACGTATTAAAAGTGTGGCAAAACGCACTAAACGCCCGGAAGTAATGGGTGGATTAGGCGGATTTGGCGCATTATGTCAACTACCAACCGGGTATAAAGAGCCTTTATTAGTTGCAGGTACTGACGGTGTCGGCACAAAACTGCGTTTGGCAATAGACCTGAAAAAACATGATACTGTCGGTATCGATTTAGTCGCCATGTGCGTAAACGATCTTATCGTGCAGGGTGCAGAGCCACTATTTTTCCTTGATTATTATGCGACGGGTAAACTTGATGTAGATGTTGCTGCTGACGTTGTAACAGGTATCGGCGCAGGTTGTGAACTATCTAACTGTTCACTTATCGGCGGCGAAACAGCTGAAATGCCAGGCATGTATGAAGGTGATGATTACGATATCGCAGGCTTCTGTGTTGGTGTTGTTGAAAAAGCTGATGTTATTGACGGTACAAAAGTTGCTGCGGGTGATGCACTGATTGCAGTTGCTTCCAGTGGTCCGCATTCAAATGGTTATTCGCTTATCCGCAAAATTTTAGAAGTTGCACAAGCTGATACCAATGCGCCGTTTGGTGATTCAACTCTTGGCGAAACTTTATTAACACCAACCAAAATTTACGTTAAATCAACATTAGAGTTAATCAAAAACTGTCCTGTTCATGCTATTTCACATATTACTGGTGGCGGTTTCTGGGAAAACATTCCGCGTGTATTGCCACAAGGCAGCAAAGCAGTTGTAGATGGAAAGAGTTGGGAATGGCCTGCTATTTTCAACTGGTTACAGGAAAATGGTAACGTAGCAACAGAAGAGATGTACCGCACATTTAACTGTGGTGTTGGTCTGATGATTGTTGTTCCCGCTGCAGAAAAAGAAAAAGCAGTGGAAATTTTAACAGCTCAAGGTGAAAACGCCTGGGTACTTGGGCATATCGAAGATGCTGCAGAAGATGAAGCGCAAGTAGAGATTAATTAAATAATGATGGCCACGTTAGTAACAAAAAAAATTGTGGTTCTACTTTCGGGTAACGGCAGTAATCTGCAGGCCATGATTGATAAGGTACATAATACCGAGTTGAACAATCAGCGTGTTGAAATTGTTGCCGTGCTAAGTAACAAAGCTGATGCCTATGGTTTACAACGCGCTCAAGATGCAGGTATCCCAAACCAGGTCATTATCAGTAAAGGTATTGCTTCACGTGAGCAATACGATACTTTATTAATTGCAGCAATTGAGCAATACCAACCGGATCTTATTGTTATGGCTGGTTTTATGCGTATATTAACAGCTCAGTTCATTGATAAATATCAGGGTAGGATGCTCAATATCCACCCTTCTTTATTACCTAAATATCAGGGTTTGAATACACATCAAAGAGCCATTGATGCTGGTGATTCAGAGCACGGAGCAAGTGTGCATTTTGTTACTGAAGAGTTAGATTCCGGTGCGACCGTATTACAGGCTAAAGTACCTATTTTTGCTGAGGATAATGCTGAAGATCTCGCTGAAAGGGTACTAACCCAGGAGCATTTAATCTATCCGCTAGCCGCACAGTGGTTTTTATCCGGCCGTTTAAGCATGGTCAATAACCAGGCTGTACTCGATGGTGTAGTATTACCGGTGAATGGCTACGCTGCTGATTAGCGTATAATATATGCAACCCCAAAAAAACCGAAGTTACGCTTCGGTTTTTTTTTACCGTTAGAAAAGTAACACATATAACAACGGCATCAGAATAGCGGATAAAATTGCGCAGATAATAAGTGAAATAGAAGAAAAAGCGCCGGCCACTTTATCGCTTTCCATCACCTTTGCCGTGCCAAGTGCATGTGCAGCACAACCGATTGCAACCCCCTGAGCCTGATTATCTTTAATACCGCATAATTTAACAAACGCCAGACCGCCACTTGCACCGATAATACCGACAAAAACAACCATCGCAGCTGTCAGTGAAACAATGCCATTTAAGCTGCGGCTAATTTCCATGGCAATAGGTGTGGTTACATGCTGCCCCGCCAGAGAAGATGCAGTGAGCGGGTCAGCCCCTAACAACGGCATCAGAAATAAAGCGCTACTGAACGCGATAAATACAGACAATACACAAGCAGCTAAAATAAGATTAAATTTTGCTTTGATAAGGTGAAGCTGCAGATACAGAGGCAGTGCCAGAATCACCACAGCAGGCTCTAATAAAGCTGTGAGCAGAGAAGTGCCACGGGAATACTCGGAATAATCTAAGTTAAAAAAATAATGTATTAATAATAGAGATAAAACCGACAATAAAAACGGGTGAAATACAGCCAGAGGTTTCATTTCGTATAAACGTTTACTGGCAAAAAAAATCAATAAAGTACAAGGCAAAGAAAAATACAACAGCATGCTTAAGGCTCCGCTTTTTTATTTAAATATTGGTACAAGTGCCCGACTGATAAGAGAATTAATAATGTGCTAAAAATAAGGGAAAATGAAATCACAAACCAGTTGTCAAAAATGAGCTGCAGATAATTGATCAGCCCCACCCCGACGGGTATAAACAACACGGCCATATATTTTAGCAGCAGAGAGCCGGACATCATTATCCATTCAACCTTAATCAGCCCCAAGCTAAGTGACGAAAACAATAATATTAAGCCTAAAATACTGCCGGGGAATACAAAAGGCAGATAACTGCCAAGCAGTTTTCCAAAGCTTAAAAACAATAAAATGATTAAAAAACCTCTTGCAAAATCAATAATTTTTGCAAATAGATTAAACTCTTTTAAGCGCTGCAGCAGTTTGTTAAGGTTGCTCATGATATGGTGAACTATTAATTTTAGAAGGTTGTTGTATTATATCCAAACATAGGAAATAAAGGTAATAAACCTCAGCTCTGGATAAGCAAATCGATGCAATACCGCTATTTACGCGTATTTCTGCGTTAAATCATCTCCCAATGGCCCGCTATTGCTGCGATGATTCGCCTTGAACTACACGAAACTAACGGCACTGTATAATATAAAACTTTAACATCATGATATTAAAGGCAGTGACGCTTTCATTATCCAGAGTTGAGGTTAATAAGTATAATAACTTGCCCGATAAATTTTTTACTAACAAATTAAAGAGCAGCAATATGCCGATACCGCTAACCAGTCTGATCACCGAAAGTCGCAACTCTGCAAGCAGTAACATTGATATGCTCTCAACATTTGAGATGCTTAAAGTGATCAATAATGAAGATAAAAAAGTCGCCCTGGCTGTTGAAGCGGCTCTGCCGGAGATAGCTCAGGCGGTTGACTTAATCAGTGCAGCATTTCAAAAAAATGGCCGGCTTATTTATTGTGGTGCCGGCACCTCCGGCCGTTTGGGCATTTTAGATGCGAGTGAATGCCCACCCACTTTTGGTACTCCGGCAGAGCAGGTAATAGGTTTAATAGCAGGCGGTCAACAGGCGATATTAAAAGCAGTAGAAAACGCAGAAGATAATCCGCTGGCTGGCCAATCTGATTTACAAAATATCAACTTTACTAAAGATGATATCCTGGTGGGTATCGCGGCAAGCGGTCGTACCCCCTATGTGATAGGCGCGATGCACTATGCAAAGTCAATTAATGCCCAAGTGATCAGCATCAGCTGTAATCCGGATAGTAGTATGTCGGCCATAGCAGATATTGAAATCTGCGCGGTTGTTGGCCCTGAAGTGCTGACCGGGTCATCACGTTTAAAAGCCGGTACTGCTCAGAAATTAATTTTAAATATGCTTACAACAGGCGCAATGATCCGTATTGGTAAAGTATTTACTAATCTGATGGTCGATGTGCAGGCAACAAACGCGAAACTCGTTGAACGGCAAAAAAATATTGTTATGGCTGCGACTGATTGCCAACGGGAAGAAGCAGAAACTGCATTATCGCAATGCCACGGCCATTGTAAAACAGCTATTGTCATGCTCTTAACCAACAGCGATGCCGAACAGGCTAAATTATTATTAGGTAAAAATAACGGCTTTATCCGTCAGGCGGTTGTTAGTGAGGCTAAGGAATAGAACAATCAGAGTGTTAGGGAAGACGATGAGCATTTGCTTGCTCATCGCTTGTGGGTGTCAACTTAATCTTTATAGAGGTTCTCGTAGACATAGTTAGTTGCTTCGATATAACCCGGCACGCTACCGCAGTCAAAACGCTTACCTTTAAATTTATAAGCCAGTACACAGCCGCGTTTAGCCTGGGTTAATAACGCATCGGTAATTTGGATTTCACCGCCTTTACCGGGTGCAGTCTCTTCAATAATATCAAAAATATCCGGGGTGAGTATATAACGGCCGATAATCGCTAAATTACTTGGTGCTGTCCCCGGGGCGGGTTTTTCAACCATATCATCAACACGGTAGATATTATCCTTAATCATTTCACCTTTGATCACACCATATTTATGTATCTGATCTTCAGGTACCTCTTCAACGGCAACAATAGTACAACGGAACTGCTTGTACAACTCGACCATCTGCTTTAAAACACCTGGATCCGGATTGATACACAAATCGTCCGCAAGCACCACGGCAAAAGGCTCATCACCGATCAGCTCTTTACCGATTAAAATGGCATGACCCAGCCCTTTCATTTCTCGCTGGCGAATAAAAGTAAAGTTTGCGCGATCCATTATCAAGCGGATATCTTTTAATTTTTCTTCTTTAGGACTGCCGCTGATTTCGTGCTCCAGTTCATAATTCAGATCAAAATGATCCATTAATGAATGCTTGCCACGACCGGTAACAATACACATCCCGGTCATACCGGCTTCTAATGCTTCATCTACGCCAAACTCGATTAGCGGTTTATTAACAATGGGCATCATCTCTTTAGGCATTGATTTGGTTGCCGGTAAAAAACGCGTACCATAACCTGCTGCGGGAAATAAACACTTTTTAATCATGGGCTTCCTATCCTTTTTAATATGGTGAATTAACATTCTCGGCTATCAGTGATATTAATTTAACATTAATAACAAAAGATAAAAACCCAAGTTGCCGAATTTAGAATAGTTCATTAAACAAAAAAACATACCGAGGTATGTTTTTTTGTTCTGATTCACATTATTTAACTGCGAGTACGTGTCTTGCTGCGGCGTCGCTCGTTGGCTTTGCGATGCTGCGCATGTTTTTTTACCGCCCGGCGAATACGGGCCTGCGGATTGGTAAATTTAGATTCATCCACCCTGACTTTTGATTCAGTCTCTTTAGGCATATCCACTAATTTACGCAGGTAGTTGACCTCTTTAAGATTAAGCTCCTGCCAGCCGCCTTGCGGCAGTTGATTATTTAAAATGATGTTACCGTAACGCACACGCATTAACCGGCTTACCTGCAGCCCCTGACTTTCCCATAAACGACGCACCTCACGGGTACGGCCTTCTGTTAAGACAACATGGAACCAGCGGTTAATGCCTTCACCGCCAGACTCTTTGATGTCCAAAAACTTCGCTTCGCCATCCTCTAACTGTACGCCCATTCGTAAGCGGTTGAGTATCGCCTCGGTTACTTCACCAAATACACGTACCGCATACTCACGTTCAATTTCCTGGCTCGGGTGCATCATTTTATTGGCAAATTCACCATCTGTGGTAAACAGCAATAAACCTGATGTATTGATATCTAAACGCCCGATAGAGATCCAGCGCGCACCTTTTAAACGCGGTAAACGTTCAAAAACCGTGGAGCGTCCTTCTTCATCACTGCGGGTACAGATTTCCCCTTCGGGTTTGTTATAGGCTAGAATCCGACAGATGGTATTTTCAGGCGTCTTATTTTTGACGATATGGCCATCGACACGAATAACCTGCTCTTCGCTAACCCGTTCGCCCAGACCGACAACCTTGCCATCCAAGCTGACTCGCCCTTCCTGGATAACGGTTTCCATTTTACGACGAGATCCTAAACCTGCTCGTGCCAGTACTTTTTGTAATTTTTCACTCATATTATATTCCTTGGGTAATTCTCATTATGCCAATAGCAGCACTGCAGAATTTATCTTATCTATGCCAGCCACCTGCAGATATAGATATCAATCGGTTTGGCGGCATCAATATTGGCGATAACCTTCTTTAGTGTCAGCAAACTGTTTTTAATTAAAAATAGCTGCAGGAAAAACCTGAACAGCTGCTTAGCCCCATGATACTTCAAGATGCAAAGCATCTTGAAGTATCATGGGGATATATCCAAACAACTTGAAGATGCTGACTCCTGCAGCTTCAAGTACAAACTTTTATTGGAACGGGGTAATATCCCCCGCCCCAACACGTGCAATAACCACATCATCATCGGAAAAATCGATCACTGTAGTCGGCGCTTCACCTAAGTAACCGCCATGTAAAATCAAATCCACCTGATTCTCTAATTTATCGCGAATATCTTCAGGATCAAACTCCGTACTATCATTGCCGGGCAGAATTAAACTGGTGGTCATTAAGGGTTCATTTAATGCCTCTAATAATGCCAATGCAATTACATTATCCGGAATACGGATCCCGATAGTGCGCCGGGTTGGATTCATTAAACGTTTTGGTAAATCCTTCGTAGATTTAAAAATAAAAGTGTAAGCTCCCGGGGTATTACTTTTCAGTGCCCGAAAGGCCTGATTATCCACCCGTGCATAGGTCGCTATTTCCGACAGATCACGACATGCCAGGGTAAAATTATGTTTTTTATCGATATTACGAATATGACAAACTTTTTCCAGACCACGTTTATTTTCCATGGTACAACCCAATGCATAACCGGAATCAGTCGGATAAATGATCACTCCACCCGCTTTTAATATATCAACGGCTTGCTTTATCAAGCGCACTTGCGGATTTTCAGGGTGTACGTAAAATAATTGACTCATCGTATTTCTTCTTCTACTAAGTTTGCTGACAAATAACTTGGCCAATCGGCCCAAACTGGTGTTGCGATATCAGGCAGATGCAGCGCTTTACCCAAATCGCGCCAGCGTCCTACAAAGTGAAAATCGCTGCCTTGCGAAGCGAGCAAGTTATACTCATTACTCCAGATTGCAAGCTGTAAACGCATTTGCGGGGATTGCTGCCCCATCGCCACTTCCATAGCATCACCATTAAACTGCTTAAACTCGGTCAATAAACGCCTAATCCATTTGTTTGATAAACCATAATGGTCAGGGTGCGCCAGGATTGCCTGCCCGCCCGCTTGATGGATAACCTTTATGGCGTATTCAATATCCACCCAATTATGTGGTACATATCCAGTATTACCACGACTTAAATATTTGTCGAAGACTTTTTGAAAAGTCGGCGAGACACCTATCTCTACTAAATGACGAGCAAAATGTGCCCGCGTAATTGCACCGTCACCCGCGAGCTGTTTGGCGGCCTCGTAAACCCCGGGTATTTTAGCTTTTGCTAAACGCGCCCCCATCTCAATGGCCCGCGCTTCACGCTTGTCTTTTTGTAATGCAATTAAGTCGCTTAATGCAGGATGCGCAGGATCGATATTAAGGCCGATCACATGTATTTCATGATTTAACCAATTGGTGGTTATTTCAATGCCATTAATGAGTATCAAGTTGAGATTATTATCAATAATCGTTTGTCGCGCTTGGGCTAGTCCGTCAACCGTATCATGATCTGTAATAGCTAACATATGCACCTGACGATTAGCTGCGCGTTCAACCAACTCTCTGGCCGTTAACTGTCCATCTGAAGCTTTTGTATGTGAATGAAGGTCAATTAACATGGATATCCGAAGTCTGTAAAAGTAAGCATAATGCAAGCACATCAAGTTTCAAAAATCAGCAACTTGAAGTAGCCCGGGTTTAAGGCGGATGAAATTCAAATAACAAGAATATCCTAAAAATCACCTTGACATTAAAAGCATAATCGCAAAAAATGGTTGCCTGAATTTATGGAATGCATGATATATGATTTTAATGACAATTTCTCTTAAAGATTATTGGTGGCACTCATTTTCCTAAGCGGGCAATGAGTTTTTTTTATATCTGTATATTTTCAAAAAAACAAATTAAAGCTCGCACTATGCGGGCTTTTTTTGTATTTGGGCATTGGCTTTTAATAAAAGATTCGAGAACAGACATGAATAATATAAATAAAGTCCTTCAACAGTGTTGGCGATGGCAAATCTAAACAGTCAGTAAACCATCAATAAATCGAACTTCAAAGGACAAAAAATGAATACTAATCATCCCATCGGCGTTTTAAAAAGTATTTCTGTAGACTGCGAATATATCAGCGACTCCCTCGGTTTGTTTCAAACCTTCAGTGCGAACAGCGACAACCATTTATTGTTTGATTCCGCAGAGATTGAAAGTAAAGCCCATCTTAAAAGCTTAATGCTGATTGATGCCTGCATGAAAATAACCTGCCACGGTCTGACCGTCACCCTGGACGCATTAACAGACAACGGCAAAGACCTGCTTACTTTCATTACCCCGCAATTCCCCACAACAATAATCAGCAAACATAGCCCCAGCCAATTACAGCTTAATTTCCCAAAATCCGATAGCAGCGGCGATGAAGAACAGCGTTTAAAATCATCCTCACCGGTCGATGCCCTGCGTTTTATTGTCAAAGGTATTAAAACGCAATCTTCTCATCAGCAGGCGCTTTTTCTGGGTGGTATATTTGCTTATGATTTTATTGCCACCTTCGAAGATTTGCTGGATGTACCGGACAGTGACAACAGCTGTCCTGATTTTATCTTTTATGTCGCTGAAACATTAATGATTCAGGATCATCAACAACAAAAAGGAGAAATACTTGCCTCAGTCTTTGGCGGTTTACACTCTGATGAAAATGAGCAACGTCTGAGCGCTCGCCTGACCCAGATACAACAGCAATGCAGCGATTTTGAAACACCTGAAAATCCGCTCATACCATTAACCGGGAAAGTAACAACTGATGTTTCCGATGAGACCTATTGTGGTATTGTTGAACACCTTAAAAAGCACATCGTAAAGGGTGATATTTTTCAGGTAGTGCCTTCAAGAAGCTTCTCTCTGGCCTGCCCTAATCCGATTGGCGCTTATGCAAAACTCAAAGAAACCAACCCAAGCCCTTACATGTTTTATTTAAAGGACAGTGACTTTATCTTATTCGGCGCGTCGCCGGAAAGCGCTATTAAATACACGCAGTCCTCAAATGATGTGGAGATTTATCCGATTGCCGGTACGCGCCGACGTGGATTTAATCCCGATGGTTCAATCAACAAAGACTTAGATGGCCGTTTGGAGCTGGAATTACGTTTAGATCATAAAGAAACATCCGAGCATTTAATGCTGGTTGATTTAGCGCGTAATGACGTTGCACGGATCAGCGAGCCGGGAACCCGCCATGTTGCTGACTTATTAAAAGTAGATCGCTACAGCCATGTAATGCACCTGGTTTCCAGGGTTATCGGTAAGTTACGTACAGATTTAGATGCGCTACATGCTTATCAGGCCTGTATGAATATGGGCACGCTGGTCGGGGCGCCTAAAATCAGTGCCTCGAACCTAGTGCGTCAGGTAGAGCAAAAACGCCGTGGCAGTTACGGCGGGGCTGTCGGTTATATCAATGGTAGAGGTGACATGGATACCTGTATCGTTATCCGCTCCGCTTTTGTAAAAGAAGGCATTGCGCAAGCACAGGCAGGCGCGGGGGTGGTATTTGACTCGGTGCCACAGGCAGAGGCCGACGAAACCCGTAATAAAGCCGCTGCGGTATTAAATGCAATTGCCCTGGCGCACGGAACCACACTGGCCGAAGTATCTTCAGCAGAACCATCCTCATCAACCACAGCCTCTGGAGAGTAGCAGATGGAGAGAACCACAAAACCAACACTCTTTTTTCTTGATAACTTTGACTCCTTTACCTACAACCTGGTGGATCAATTTAAAGCCTTAGGTTATCCGGTAAAAATTTATCGCAATAATTTACCTGCCGCTCAGGTTAAAGCGCATATTGATGCCTGTGAAACGAACGTGGTGTTAATTCTCTCCCCCGGGCCGGGGACGCCAAGTGCTGCCGGTTGCCTGATTGAATTGATCGCTTTATGCCGGGGAAAAATTCCAATGATTGGGATTTGTTTAGGTCATCAGGCGATCATTGAACAGTACGGCGGCGTGGTCGGTCAGGCTGAGCAGGTCATGCACGGCAAATCATCATTAATTGAACATTGTGCAAATCGCATGTTCAGCGGTTTAAGCCAGCCTCTTTCCGTGGCCCGTTACCATTCCCTGATCGGCTCTTCGGTGCCGTCATCGCTGGAAATAGTCGCACACTTTAACGGCATGTGTATGGCCGTATACAACCAGGCAGATAAAGTAATAGGTTTCCAATTTCATCCGGAATCTATTTTAACCTGTGAAGGCGCAAAACTATTGGAAAACAGTTTAAATTTAGTGACGGAGAACCTTTAAATGAGCCAGTTCGACATATATCAAATTTTAGAACAATTATACGCAGCAAAATCGCTAAGTAGCGCACAAAGTCAGGCCTTCTTTGAACAGGTTGTGCAGGGGCAAGTTGATCCCATTATTTTATCCTCGCTCATAACCGCCTTAAAAATGAAAGGTGAAACACCGCAGGAGATTGCCGGAGCAGCTAATGCCCTGCTGGCGCAGGCAGCCCCTTTCCCGCGTCCTGATTATGACTTCAGCGATATTGTCGGCACCGGCGGAGATGGTTTAGGGACAATCAATATTTCCACAGCGAGCGCATTTGTTGCAGGCGCATGCGGCGTCAAGGTTTGCAAACACGGTAGCCGCAGTGTATCAAGTAAATCCGGTTCATCGGATTTACTGGCCGCTTTCGGAGTTAACCTGAATATGAGCGCACAGGTCGCACGCCAGTGCCTGGATGATTTAAATGTCTGCTTTATCTTTGCACCGCAATATCATGCGGGAATGCGTTTTGCCGCACCAGTGCGCGCGGCATTAAAAACCCGTTCAATTTTCAATCTTCTCGGCCCGCTAATCAACCCCGCCCGTCCTGAATTTGAGTTAATGGGCGTGTATGCCCCGGAGCTGTTAAAACCAATCGCAGAAGTGCATAAACAGTTAGGCATGAAGCGTGTTATGGTCGTACACGGCAGCGGTCTGGACGAGGTTGCATTACATGGTGAAACACAGGTTGCCGAACTCAATAATGGTGAAATCAGAGAATACAGTTTAACACCGGAAGATTTTGGTGTGCAGCGTTATCCTGTAGAAGCGCTGTTCGGTGGTGATGCATCAGAAAATAAAATTATTATTGAAAAAATCTTACAGGGACAGGGAAGCGATGCGCAACAAGCTGCCGTTGCCATTAATGTGTCTGCATTACTGGTGTTAAACGGTAAAGCGGATAACTTTAAAGACGGCACCAAACAAGCGTTGGAAATGATGCAGACCGGTAAACCTTTACAACTACTAACAGCACTTGCGGAGCGAAGCCAATGTTAAATGATAAAAGTCTACAAGATACGATTCTGGGAAAGATTGTGGACGATAAGTTAGAGTGGGTTAAAGCACGTAAGCAGCAGCAACCTCTGATCAGCTTTAAAGATAAAATAAGCGAAAGTGATCGTCATTTTTATAGCGCGTTGGATAAACCGGAAAGTGTGTTTATTTTAGAATGCAAAAAAGCGTCACCATCAAAGGGGCTGATCCGCGAAGAGTTTGATTTAGACCTGATTGCCGGCACCTATAAAAACTATGCCAGTGCGATATCGGTATTAACCGATGAAAAGTACTTTCAGGGGGATTTTGAGTATGTCAGCAAAGTCCGCGGGCAGGTTCCCCAACCGGTTTTGTGCAAAGATTTTATCATCGACCCTTACCAGATTTATCTGGCGCGCTTTTATCAGGCCGATGCAATATTATTAATGCTTTCAGTGTTAGACGATGATGCTTACCAGGCTTACCGTGATACTGCACATAGCCTGAATATGGGAGTCTTAACGGAAGTCAGTAATGAGCATGAGTTAATACGGGCAATTGCCTTAAATGCAAAAGTCATCGGCATTAATAACCGTGATTTACGTGATCTAAGCATTGATTTATCTCGTACTAAAGAGCTGGCAGCGAAAATACCGGCAGATCGGATCGTTATTTCCGAATCGGGGATTTATAACCACAGTCAGGTGAAAGAGCTCAGTCAATATGCCAACGGTTTTTTAGTCGGCAGCTCCATTATGAGTCAGGCAAATATTGACAGAGCCTGCCGGAAGCTGATTTCAGGCAGTAACAAAGTCTGTGGTTTGACCCATGCAAGAGCCGCTGCCGATGTGTATAAAGCCGGCGCGGTTTACGGGGGGTTAATTTTTGTTGAAAAATCCCCCCGTTTTGTGGATATGGAAGAAGCCCGGTTGGTGATGCTCGGCGCACCATTATTATATGTTGGTGTTTTTCAAAATGAAGATCCGGAGTTAATCAGTTATACTGTCAAGCAATTAGGACTCGCGGCCGTGCAGTTGCATGGAGATGAAAACCCTAAATATATCAAATTATTACGTGAAATATTGCCGAAAAATTGTGAAATTTGGAAAGCCCATGGGGTGAGCGACACGCTACCGGATTTTACAAAATTTAATGTCCAAAAACACCTGCTTGATACACGTATTGCCGGGCAAACAGGCGGTACAGGCAGTGCTTTTGACTGGACATTATTAGAAGATCTTGACCAGGAACTTAAAAGTAAAATTATTCTCGCCGGCGGTTTAACTCCGGAGAATGCACAGCAGGCCTGTTTGCTAGGCTGTGCCGGCTTAGATTTCAATTCCGGTGTTGAATCTGCCCCGGGTAAAAAAGATCCGCTAAAAATAAACGCCGCATTTACTGCAATCAGACGTTATATGAGACGCTAAAATATTATTGGTTTCCTCTACACAGGAAACACCTTAAGTAACATAAAAGGTTTATAAAAATGGAAAAACTAAATTCTTATTTCGGACAATTCGGCGGTATGTTTGTTCCGCAAATTCTGGTACCGGCATTAAAACAGTTGGAAGCTGAATTTTTAAAAGCACAGCAAGATCCTGAATTTCTGGCCGAGTTTTCTGAGCTGTTAACTGAATATGCCGGTCGTCCGACACCTTTAACACTGTGCCGCAACCTGACCAAAGGTAAAAAAAGCAAGCTTTACCTGAAACGCGAAGATCTCCTGCACGGCGGTGCGCATAAAACCAATCAGGTATTAGGCCAGGCCCTGCTTGCAAAGCGTATGGGGAAAAATGAAATTATTGCTGAAACCGGAGCCGGTCAACACGGTGTTGCAACCGCATTAGCTTGTGCTTTACTGGGACTAAAGTGCCGTATTTATATGGGTGCAGTCGATTGCGAACGTCAGAAACCTAATGTCTTCCGGATGCGCTTAATGGGTGCGGAAGTGATTCCGGTTCATTCCGGCTCATCAACCTTAAAGGATGCCTGTAACGAAGCCCTGCGCGATTGGGCGGGAAGTTACGAAACATCACATTATTTATTAGGCACGGCAGCTGGTCCGCACCCTTTCCCGACCATTGTCCGCGAATTTCAAAAAATGATCGGCGAAGAAGCAAAACAGCAGGTGATAAAAAAAGAGGGTGTGCTGCCTGATATAGTGATTGCCTGCGTTGGCGGTGGCTCAAATGCAATCGGCATGTTCGCTGATTTTATTGACGATCCGGGTGTGCAGCTGATCGGTGTCGAGCCCGGCGGACACGGTATTGAAACGGGCGAACACGGCTGCCCTATCTCCTATGGCTCTAAAGGTATTTTCTTTGGTATGCATTCATTGATGATGCAGGACAAACACGGGCAGGTTAAAGAGTCCTACTCAATCTCTGCCGGACTGGATTTCCCTTCCGTTGGTCCGCAGCACGCACACCTCGCAGAAACCGGCCGCGCTCAATATGTTAATGCCACCGATGATGAAGCATTGGCTGCTTTTCAGGCGCTTTCTTTAAATGAAGGTATTATTCCCGCACTTGAATCCGCCCATGCATTAGCCTATGCCTTAAAACTGATTGAGCATGATGATAAAGAACAGATCATTATTGTGAACTTATCCGGACGAGGTGATAAAGATATCTTTACCGTGGCTGACATTTTTGAAGAAAGAGGAATTATCTGATGAGCAAACGTTACCAAGCATTATTTTCCCGCCTCGAAACGGAACACCAGGGTGCATTTGTTCCTTTTGTTACCCTTGGCGATCCGGATCGTGGCATGTCTCTTAAAATTATTGATACCTTGATTGACGCAGGTGCAGATGCGCTGGAGTTGGGCATCCCCTTTTCAGATCCTGTAGCCGATGGTGTGGTTATTCAGGATGCTTCAACCCGCGCGCTGACTGCCGGTGCTACACCTGATACCTGTCTGGAAATGATTGCCGAAATACGCCGTAAACATCCGACCATTCCTATCGGTTTGTTACTTTATGTTAACCTTGTCTACCGCAATGGTATTGAAAATTTTTATGAACGATGTGCTAAAGCGGGTGTCGATTCTTTACTGATAGCGGATGTGCCCCTTGAAGAAAGCGCCCCTTACCGCGCCGCTGCTAAAAAGTATGCTATCCAGCAGATATTTATTGCACCGCCAAATGGTGATCAGGAAACATTACAACAAGTGGCCGAATACGGGCAGGGTTATACCTACTTATTAAGTCGCGCCGGTGTCACCGGAGCTGATGCGAAAGCAGGTATGCCCGTTGATCATATGCTCAAGACATTACACAAATATAATGCGCCACCGTCACTGCTTGGTTTTGGTATTTCCAAGCCGGAACAGGTTCGTGAAGCTATTAAAGCAGGTGCTGCCGGTGCCATTTCAGGTTCAGCAGTGGTTAAAATTATCGAAAATCATCTCGATGAACCAGTTAAACTGCTCTCTGAAATGCATAAGTTTATCAGTAAAATGAAAGCAGCGACCCATAAAAAATAAGCTGGTAAAGGTGCTAAGCTTACTTTAAAGTGACTTTGCACTCTGGCGTTTTGCTCTTTGTTGAAAGGTATATACCCATGATACTTCAAGATGCAAAGTCAGCAAGGCAAATTGTGCCGAGATGCCAGGCATAAAATTGAAGTATAGTTATTCTACATAGAAATTGTATAACAAAGCAGATTGGTGCAATTTACCTTGCCCTACGGGGCGCCAGCTCGAAAACCAGTGCTGCGTTGCACCAATCGAAAAGGGAATAACCATTACCTCATGTTGCGTCTTGCTCTGGTCTTCGAGCTCGTGCCTGACAAAGCATTTTGAAGTAACATGGGTATAGCTGCGAGGTATTTACTTAGAATGACTAAGAGACAAACCTCGCGTCGCGATCAACAGACTTTTATTTCGAACAAAAATCAACCGCGAAAGGTCAATACGTCCTAACTAAGATAGAGAAGAACATGAAACAATTTTTTGAATTTATCCCGCTGATTATCTTTTTTGTTGTCTTTAAGATGGTCGATATTTATGCCGCAACGGGCTCATTAATGGTCAGCATGGGGTTAATGCTTGCGTTTAACTATTACAAAAATGGTAAAGTTGAAAAAATGCATGTTATTACCTTCGTGATGGTTGTGTTATTCGGGACATTAACGCTTGTTTTGCATGATGATGCCTTCATCAAATGGAAGGTTACTGTGGTTTACATTCTGTTTAGTGTAGCCCTGCTGGCCAGCCAGTTACTCTTTAAAAAACCGATTATCAAGCAGATGCTGGGCAAAGAGCTCAGCCTGCCTGAGAACATCTGGAATAATCTGAATATGGCCTGGGCACTATTTTTTGCCGTGTTGGGAGGCGTTAATGTTTATGTGGCATTTAGTTTATCTCAGGAGATCTGGGTTAACTTTAAAGTCTTTGGTTTATTAGCTGCGACCCTGGCCTTCACTGTATTAAGCGGTTTTTATATCTACAAATATATACCCGTGGCAGTGGAAAAAACGCTGTCAGCCGATAAAAAATCAGAGGAATAATTATGTTATATGTCATTTTTTCACAGGATGTGGAAAACAGTTTAAGTTTACGCCAACAGGCACGCCCGGCACACCTTGCCCGACTGCAGGAATTAAATGCGCAGGGCCGTTTACTGGTAGCCGGTCCGATGCCTGCTGTTGACAGCGAAGATCCTGCTCAAGCGAGGTTTACTGGTTCGACGGTTATCGCTGAATTTGACAGTTTAAAAGAGGCGCAGGCATGGGCGGATGCAGACCCTTATGTTGCTGCCGGCGTTTATGCTCAGGTAGTTGTTAAACCCTTTAAAAAGGTTTTACCTTAAGCATTTATCCGCAGCATTGAAAAAGGGACTCAATGGAGTCCCTTTTTTGTATTCCCGGTTTATCTATTAAAAGATTAGTTTGAATGTAACATGCTGTTTAATTCAACTGCACTTTTATTCACTAAACATTCAATTTGTCCGGTCATTGAATTACGGCGGAAAAGCAGATCATCTTTATTGGCAAGTTCACGCGCTTTTGCATAACCGGCTTCTTTACCTTCTTTATCCAGCATTTTAATTTTTGAACCGGCCGTAACATATAAGCCTGACTCGATGGTACAGCGACTGCCAAGTGGAATACCTAAACCGGCATTAGCCCCTAACAGACTATTTTCTCCGATTGCGATAACCATTTTACCGCCGCCACTTAATGTCCCCATAATAGATGCACCGCCACCGATATCGCTGCCTTCACCGACCATCACACCCGCAGAAATACGCCCTTCCACCATGCTGACGCCCGTTGTACCGGCATTGAAATTGATGAAACCTTCATGCATTACGGTTGTGCCCTCGCCAACGTGCGCGCCTAAACGTACTCGTGAAGTATCTGCAATACGTACCCCGCCTGGTACAATGTAATCAACCATTTTAGGGAATTTATCAACACAATCGACAGTCAGGGTTTCGCCATTTAAACGTGCTTCAATCTGACGTTCAGCCAGTTCAGGAAGATCAATCGCGCCTTTATTAGTCCAGGCAATATTATGCAAAACGCCAAAAACGCCATCTAATACTAAACCGTGGGGTTTAACTAAACGATGCGAGATAAGCTGCAGTTTTAGAAACCCTTCAGCAGGACTTTGCGGTACAGTATCTGTCGCTAAGATGACTAATACTAAAGGTTGAGTTGATTTAGCCGCTGCAGTTGCAAAATCCGCATTTGCACTGTCATTCGCGCCATTAAAAGCTGCTGCTAACTGCTCTGACATTTCAGCCGTTACTTCAATAACCTGATTACCCTGCTCATAACCGGCAATAGCGCCGATAACTGCAACCAAATCATCACTTGGATTTAAGATTGGGTTAGGAAAAAAAGCTTCGATAATTTTTTGATCACGATTTTTTGTAGCGGTACCAAAAGCAAGTGCAAAAGTCGACATTAATATAACTCCGTTGTAAATATTCAATATAAGATTTCATTAAATCACAATAAAGATTCAGATCACAGAGTTATGCTTAAACTTATAGTAAATAGATGCCTAAAGTGACTGCTTACAGCTCTGCTGGTTTTGATTTTCGGGGAAAAGAGAATTTTTTTAATCCTGCTGCAAAAATAAAAAACACGAATTCTAATAATAGTGAGGAGATAAGAGCACAAACCAATCCCACGCTAATAGCATTTTTATTGAGTATAATTTCAGCCTGGTAGTTAACTCTGGTTTCATGAAATAGCGGGCTATTTACCTGCCCGGCTAAAAACAGTAAACGTTTTGTAAGAGTAACATTCAGGGAGTCTTTTTGTGTTTGCAGGTAATGCACACGATTGACCAGGTCTTCGACCACTAAGGCTTCATCCTGAAAGAGTTTTTTTGGATCGTTTTTATGGGTGCTGATCAAAGCTTGTAAATTACCGGAAAAATAACGGTCAGCAAGTCTCTGATAGGCGTTTAACTGATTTTTTGCTTCAATATAATGGCTATCTAAACGAATTTCATATTGCTGTAAAAAATTGGGAATTTGTAGCCCTAATAACAGCGTCAGTGCAAAAACCAGTTTTAAACTGTAACGTTGCAGAAGGGCGAGTAACACTTATTTAAATCCCCGGGAGGTTCGCAGCGTCTCATAAGCACGTTGAATATCCTGCGCCTTTTCTTTGGCAAGGTTCATCATTTCATCAGGCAAACCTTTGGATGCTAACTTATCCGGATGGTGCTGGCTCATCAGTTTGCGATAAGCACGTTTAATCTCTTTATCAGAACTATGTTCTTCAACACCCAGTACTTTGTATGAGTCTTGTTCAGTGGCCGCCTGGGTTTGCCTTTGCTGCCCCTGATGAAAGTGCTGCTGACCTTCAATCATTTGTAATAAGCGATCCAGCTCAAACCTTGAAAAGCCTAACTGCTCGGCAATATTATATAAAATACTTTTTTCATTAGCATCGATAATACCGTCAGAAAAAGCAATCTGAACCTGAATGCCCAAAAACATCTGCAGTACATTGCGTTCACCACGCACCATCTGAGTAAACTCAGCAAGGGTATCCTGAAGTGAAAAATCAGCTTGTTTCCCCTGTGAAAAGGAAGCTTGTGCCTGTTCTCGAGCCGCGCCCTGCAGACGCATCTGGTCCATATAAGCGTTGGCAATCTGGATATCAGTTTGTGTTACCTGCCCTTTGGCCTTGGCAATATGCCCCATCACAGAAAAGGTTGCGTTAAAAAATATTTTTTGCCTTTCCTGGCTGCTGACGGCTTTACCGAATAAACCATTTTGGATACTGAAATTGTAAGCCAGCGCACGATCAAAACGGTGCCCTAACCATATACCCAACAGCATTCCCAAAAAATTACCAAACATAAAACCGAAAAAGCCGCCGAGTAGTTTTCCCCATATGCGCATAACGTTAAAATACCTTGTTTTATAAAAAGAGCCTATTTATAGCAACTGCATCAAATAAGTGTTCAGCCTTGCCGGTTAAAATCCCCTCTATCTGCGTGATGAGTGTTGAAAATGAACAACTGCTTACTGCAACTCATACCCTGCTAGTGTTGATTTTTCCGGCGCAATACAAGATCACATCTATAATACGCTTGCTACCAAAGAAAGAGTAAAAAATCGAAATTCTTCTCATTTTGACTAACTATTCGTTATTTTGCCAACTTTTCACCTGAAATACAGAACTTTAGCATATTTATAAGCAACAAAGATTGGAGCTCTGTTAAGTTTGCTCTATTATAACCAGATCTGCTTTATTTATTTTATTTCAGCTTAGCGTTTTTAGTCCCTAAGCAAGATTTGTGAGTTGTTCATGCTAAAATTATCGCCTTCATTACTCTTTTTCTTCTCCTTAACTGCAGGGGCTACAGAAGAAGCATCAACAAATCCAGGACGTGATACTGAACTTTTTTTTCATCAGTGTTATATCAACGTACCGGCGCGGGTAGATGATCCCAATCCCCTACCGATTGAACAACAGCCAGTTAATATTGAGGCAGCCAGATTATACGGCTCGCCAATGCGATTGACCTATGAAGAAGATGTTCACCTCACTCAAGGAGATAAAAACCTCAGCGCTGACACCTTAACTTATTATATTGAGCAGGAGAAGGTGATTGCCGAAGGCAATGTTAACTTTAACAATGGCCTGGTTACTCTCTCTGCAGACACTATCGAAAGGCAACTAAAGACCGACGAAACCGCCTTATACCAAACTGAATATCAATTTCATGGCCGCAGTGGCCGTGGAGATGCTGATAGTGTTTATGACAACGGTCAGGATCAATATGAACTGAAAAGAGCTTCCTACAGTGCCTGCCCGCCGGAAGACAATACCTGGTCAATTGACTCAACAACACTGTATATTGATAATGACAGCGGTGTAGGCAGTGCCTATAACGCAATCCTCAGAATAAAAGACGTGCCTGTTTTTTATCTGCCCTACGTGACTTATCCGGTTTCTGACAAACGTAAAACCGGCCTGTTATTTCCAACCTTTGAACTGGC
>NZ_JBFGZY010000053.1:0-22716 GCF_041586535.1 Psychromonas sp.
AATTACACAAAATCGTATGGAACGATTTTGAACAGCTTTAGCTGGCCACAAAGTGGTGAAGAACAGGACGTTCTGAATCAAATCAATAACAAAGACTAAAATGTAGTTTTATGTCTAGCTAGCATTCATTTTAACAAGCATAAATGAATAGATAATTATCGGATTTGGTATTAATTACAATTCACATAATTAGATTCTAAACAAGCTCGAGACATTGCTTGAGCCTCGCTTATATCATTTGAGCTCATCATTTGTATTATATTGTCCATGGAGATATGCACATCGAAACCATTATATTGAGCTAAATAATACCACATATATCCTTTTTTATAATCCTGCCCCCTCCCCCGCCCAAAATGGTACAGGCCTCCTAAGCCATATTGAGCAATAGCATTTCCTTGCTCAGCGGCTTTTCTGTACCAGGTGGCCGCCTGCTTATAATCTTGAGGCACTCCCCGGCCGAAATGGTACAAGGCTCCCAGACCATATTGAGCACTAGCATTTCCTTGTTCAGCGGCTTTTCTATACCAGGTGGCTGCCTGCATATAATCCTGTGATACTCCCTTGCCTTTGTTGTAAAGAAATCCCAAATTAACTTGGGCTTTGGCATTCCCCTGCTCTGCAGCTTTTCTGTACCAGGTGACGGCCTGTTTATAATCTTGAGTCATCCCTCGGCCAAAATGGTACAGGACTCCTAAATTAACTTGAGCTTTAGCATCACCTTGTTGAGCTGCTTTTTTGTACCAAGTGGCTGCCTGTTTATAATCCAGTGGAACTCCATTGCCTACATTATAAAGGCCTCCCAGATTAACTTGAGCATTAGCATCACCTTGCTCTGCGGATTTTCTGTACCATAAGGCTGCCTGCTTATGATCTTGAGGTAACCCTCGCCCAACATTGTACAAGAACCCTAGATAATATTGAGCATTAGCATCTCCTTGCTCAGCAGCTTTTCTGTACCACGTTGCTGCAAGCCCAAGATCTTGAGGCACCCCATGTCCATGTTCGTACAAGAATCCCAAATAATATTGGGCATTTACTTCATCTTGCTCGGCCGCTTTTTTGTACCACGCCGCAGCCTCTTTATAACCTTGGGGCAATCCATCGCCTTTACGGTACATATTTCCCAGTTGCACCTGAGCAGTAACATTACCTTGCTCAGCGGCTTGCCTGTACCACAACACAGCCTGCTTATAATCCAGTGGAACCCCCTTGCCTTCATTGTACAGAAGCCCCAAGTTAACTTGGGCATTAGCATCACCTTGCTCTGCAGCTTTTCGGTACCAAGTAGCTGCTTGCTTATAATTCTGCGGCACCCCCTTACCTTTGTTATACAAAAAACCGAGGTTAACTTGAGCTTTAGCATTACCTTGTTCAGCGGCTTTTCTGTACCACATTGCAGCCTGTTCATAATCTTGGGGGACACCCTGTCCATAATCGAACATATTTCCCAGATTATATTGTGCAACAGCATCTCCTTGCTCAGCAGCTTTCAAGTTGTTTTGAAAATCTAAAGCATTAATAGGGAGAGTACTTAGCACTAATACAATAAAACAGAGCAATCTATACATAGGCACCTCATAGAAAATAAAAACATTACAAATGGATGGTTCTCATTATTATAGTCGATGCCCGCTAAACGAACTTTTTACCTCCGCGCCCTTTTAAAAAACGCGAAATATTTTTTCATCTAATTTATTATTTTTATTTCAACCGCAAACTGAGTCATCACCAATTTATGAGAGCACCTAAAGTCCCCTATCTTTATGCTGTCTCGTAACCTTTCTTGCGCTACTAAATCGATATCAGGAAAGGGTCCAAAAAATTAATATATGGATAAAAATCATATTCATACGCCCCACTACCACTTTATAAAGCAACGCATTATGCTTCAAAAGGACCAGAGGAGGGCAAGAAAGGACAGGAAAAAAGAAAGTAGGAGAGGGTTAGGTATGTTGGAAGCTTAACCTATTGAATTTAGGGTAACGCTGAAAACACTCGGTTGCGTTACACACACGCTACACACATGAAAAACAGGATATGGACAGGGATAATTTATAAAAGTGAAGCAGTTTGAGAGGATATGCAGACAAAAAATGCTCTGTAAGCTTTTGATAGCCCTAGAGCGCCATATAGTTTAAAAAAACAGCACCAGCGAGAGCCCTGCGGGAGCGCCTAAAAATAAAACCATTTAATCGTATCAACGATAAAGAATAGATTTTTTACACACTTTTACAGTCAGTATCATACTAGACTTGGCATCCTCACTAGATTGCTCGCTACACGGGATAAATGAGCTTACAGAATTTAAAAGAATCGAGCACTACCCTAGAAAAACAACTCAAGCTCTTCTAACAACGTACATTACAATTGTGCTTAGCTGCATTTTTATGGCTTAGGCTTTTTGTGCTTTACTTTCAGGCATAAAAACCTCACATTGTTAGAATAAATGACTACTGGAGCGGCACAATTACAACATTACAACGTATGGGGCTTTGGTTTGTCGTTCACAACATTTTATCTAAGATTGAATTTATCTTTTGAGCATATATCAACACGAAATAATACTGATGAACACTGATAAAACTTTACACAGGGTAGAAGAAGCCAAAGCAAATGCAGCTAACACATTGTCATTGGCCGAAATTGAGCTTTCTAAACTACCTGATAAATTATTAAACTTACATAAATTAATTGAGCTTCGCTTTAGCTATAACCAACTGGCCAACAGCATTACACCATTGACCCGGTTAACTACGCTGATAGTAAATAGTTCGAAATCATTGCTTCGCGTACTCATTATTTGCAGCTTTATTCAGTCTGCCTTTGCTGCCGAAAAGAAGCCGCTGTGGGAATATGGAGTAGGTGCGGCGGGTTGGTATAGCCCTCACTATTTAGGCTCTGATCAGCAGCAGGCTTATTTAATTCCGGTGCCCTATTTTGTTTATCGAGGCAAAACCATCCGCGCTGATAATGAAGGTCTGCGAGGTTTGCTATTTAGCAGTGATAAGCTAGATTTACGGCTCAGTGTCAGTGCTGTACTTCCAGTGGACAGTAAAGATAATGATGCCAGAGAGGGTATGGAAGATCTCGACTTCATGGTCGAAGTCGGACCCACTTTACAATATCAGCTGTTTCAGGCCGAGCAGCAGCAGTTGCGTTTTGATTTACCTATTAGAGCAGCATTTACTTTAGGGGGCGAGTTTTTAAACCATCAGGGCTGGACAGCCAACCCTCGTCTTCAACATGAACTTCAACTGCAAGGCTGGGCTCTCACCACCACAGCTGGCTTGGTGTTCAGTGATAGACGTTACCATGGTTACATTTATAATGTAAACCAAGCAGATGTGCGCGCTGACAGGTCATTTTATCAATCCTCATCCGGTTTTACCGGCAGCCGGTTCTCAGCCGGCATCAAGCGTCAATTTGGTAATCTCTATGTTGGCGCTTTGGTCAGTTATTATAACCTCAGCGGTTCAGCTAATAACGATAGTCCGTTGCTAAGGCAGGACGACTATTTATCTGCCAGTATGATTATTGCCTGGGTATTGGGTAATTCCAATAAACTGGTAGATGATTAAGCGTCAGCCCTGTAATGGCAGGCCAAAATACTGCATTTAACTTGTGACATTATTTATTTTTAGACTGAGGCTAATTCCCATAATTGCGACCAGTATTTTCCGATAACAAACAGTCTGCGTTGAGGTTTGTCGTAAAAAATACCGTTTAATACATCGATTTTTTTACTATACGATCGTTTAGAAAGCAAGCCATCAAGGCTAATTCTGCCGACCGTTTTACATCGAAAATTGTTTTGTCCTTCGTAAATTCCGCCTGTTTTGTCTGTTTTGTCTGTTTATACCTGATTGCCAGATAAAACCCAGTGTCAACACTAAGGCTCCTTTCATACTGCATATTCCGGCTAGATTTGAAATTACAGTCAATGTGCACAATGTATATTTTCAACGTATTGAGTTGAAAATAATTAACGCGCCAATGAACGGCTAACAGAACAAAGACATATCCGAGATAGTATTAGCCAAAATCAAAATTCCAGCCTAATTGGCAGATGACAGATATCGGCGTGGTTATAAAAAACGCAGCAAATTAGCTTGCTATCTGGCGCTTATAAATCAAACTTACCAACGTCTAAAAATCAAGGAGGTATTAATACCACCAAAAGCAAAATTATTGCTCATAATGTAATCACATGTGATTTCACGACCGGTGCCAGTAATATAGTCAAGATTACCACATTTAGGGTCAACACTATTCAGGTTTAAAGTGGGATTGAACCAACCTTCATTCATCATCTCAATAGCAATCCAAGCTTCGACTGCGCCACAAGCGCCTAGAGTATGACCAAAATAGCTTTTTAATGAACTAATCGGGATGTTAGCACCGACTACATTTTCTGTTGCATTAGTTTCTGCAATATCACCTCGTTCAGTAGCGGTACCATGTGCTGAGATATAACCAATTTTATCCGCACTGATACCTGCATCTTGTAATGCCATTTCCATACAAATCTGCATAGTTTCAGCTTCAGGTTGAGTGACATGTTTTGCATCACAGTTACTCGCAAATCCAATTAATTCCGCATAAATTTTGGCACCACGCGACTTTGCATGTTCATACTCTTCTAATACCAACGTGCCAGCACCTTCGCCTATCACCAAACCATCACGGTCCTTATCGTATGGGCTAGGCGAAGATTTTGGGTTGTCGTTTTTTAAGCTTGTAGCAAATAAGGTATCAAAAACCGCAGATTCTGTTGGACATAATTCTTCA
Source organism: Psychromonas sp. (assembly GCF_041586535.1). GTDB lineage: Bacteria > Pseudomonadota > Gammaproteobacteria > Enterobacterales > Psychromonadaceae > Psychromonas. The sequence goes on from NZ_JBFGZY010000053.1 coordinate 4,792, forward strand.
GCTCCACCAGCAACCATTACGGTTTGTTTGCCGAATTTAATCGCTTCATAGGCATAGCCAATGGCTTGGCTACCCGAAGTACAAGCACTGCTCGTTGGAATGATACGTCCCTTTAAACCAAAAAACAGCCCAACATTTACCGCACTGGTATGTGGCATCATTTGTACATAGGTTGTAGCAGTGATAGCGCGAGTACTTTTTTCATTTAGCATTACACCAAAGGCTCCAACTGCATCGGTACTGCCCGTTGATGAGCCATACGCTACTCCTGTTTGTCCGTTAGTTAAAACATCATGACCTATTAAACCGCTTTGAATTAATGCATTTTCTGAAGCCAAGGTAGCTAACTTAGCAACGCGCCCCATGCCACGAGTTTTTTTGCGCGTGTAATGTTTAGGTAATTCAAAATTATCAATTGGGGCTGCAAGCTTAGTATTTAAACCATCATATTGCTCAAAACTTGGCATATATTGAGTTGCGTTTTCACATGCTTTTAGTTTGGCTAAAACACTTTCCCAATCATTACCAAACGCCGTGACACCTGACATACCTGTGATGACTACTCTTCGTACAACCATTACACTAGCCCCCCATTGATCGAAATAACCTGGCGAGTCACATAAGCAGCAACATCAGACATTAAATAACTCACCAAACCTGCAACCTCTTCAGGTTGTCCCATACGGCGTAGCGGCACCATAGGCAATGCATGCTCTTTAACCTCTTCATTAACCATACCTGTATCCACCAGCCCAGGTGCAACACAGTTAACGGTAATTTTTCGTTTTGCGAGTTCTAATGCTAATGCTTTTGTAGCACCTATAATGCCCGCTTTAGCAGCGCTATAGTTAGTTTGGCCACGATTACCGGTAATACCTGAAACCGAAGCCATGGTGACAATACGGCCACCTTTACGAAGCTGCACCATCGGCATAATACAAGGATGCAGTACGTTATAAAAAGCATCAAGGTTGGTATGCACTACACCATCCCACTCTTCACCTGTCATTGCTGGGAAAACTATATCGTTGGTGACACCGGCATTGCTTACCGCGCCATAATAAGCGCCATGCGCTTCAATATCAGCTTCCAATACCTGTCTACATTGCTCACGGTCACGGATATCGAATTGTAAAACACGTCCACTGCCACCAACTTCCTGTAACAACTCAACGGTTTTTAAAGCACCGCTTTTATCGCCCATATAATGCACCGCGATGGTAAAACCATCTTTAGCAAGCTGAATAGCGATCGCACGGCCAATGCCTTTGCTGGCACCGGTTACTAATACCTGTCTTGTCATTGTTGTTCCTTTTCAGGCTTTTCGCCTAACATACTTTTTAATTTTTCAGGTGAGGGTACAAACACATTCAACTGACTCCTTGCTAACACTTGCTCATTGCACTCTATGCGACAAGCAAAAGCAGCCATGCCCTCATTCTCCATTAACTGTTCTGCATAAATATCCAATACACTGCCTAACGTAAATTCACTACACTCTGCGTTATATCTACGACTGCCTAATAAAAATCCGATAGGTGGCGTTTCCCCTTGTGTATTAGCATGATACCCGGACCATGCAGCGACCGTCTGCGCCATAAACTCAATGCCAACCCAAGCGGGTACGGCACTCATCTGTTTATTAAAAAACAGTCCCGAATCGTCTATTTTAACTTGGCAATGAACGCTAAGCTCATCCACATCAACAAGCTTATCAATCAGTATCATCGGGGCTTTATGAGGCAGTAACTCACTAATATCTGAATAGTTATTGGTTATTACACAGTTATTCATTATCAGCCCCCAAAATTATCGATACATTATTACCGCCAAATGCAAAGGAGTTACTTAATACCGCGCGTTTAGCAAGTTTTTGCCCCGCTTTTACCAACAGGATCGGCGCAAGTGTTTTATCAACACGGCCATCATTAACCTGTTTGGGCAGATCAATATCTTCCTCTAATAACAAACAGATAATCGCCGCCTCAATAATACTGGCGGTACCTAGTGCATGCCCTGTAAAAGGTTTTGTTGAACTCACTGGCACCCTATTGGAAAATATCTGATAAATCGCCTTCGCCTCCATCGCATCATTAAGCGCTGTGGCGGTACCATGGGCATTAATGTAACCGATATCCTCAGCCAACAGCTGTGCATCATCAAGTGCATTTAACATCGCCTCAATAGCACCTTTGCCTTCGGGGTGCGGGGCTGATATATGATGCGCATCAGAGCTGTCACCAGCGCCTAATAACGCCAGGCTGTTATTATTATTATTGCTGATATTATTTTTTTCATTTGAAAGCAGCATAAAAGCAGCCGCCTCACCGATATTAATGCCATTTCTATTTTCGCTGAACGGATTACAGTGAGTGGTAGAAAGCGCTTCTAAGCCATGAAAACCGTTAAGTGTTAATTTACAAAGCGAGTCTGCTCCACCCACAATCACAGCATCGACCAACCCCGCATTTAACAGACGTTTTGCAGACAGAAACACACGTCCACTTGAAGAGCAAGCAGTGGAGATTGTATAAACAGGCCCCTCGATATTAAAGTGCTGTGCGACAAACTCACCCAAGTTACCCAGTTCCTGCTGCTGATAATGGTAACTTTCAGGAAACTCACCAACTTGCTGTTTTTTAGCAATAGCTGATTCACCATCACTAATACCAGAGGTACTGGTTGCCACCACTACGGCAATGCGATCTTTACCGTAACGTTGCACTGTACTTTTAATCTCCTCTTCGATTTGTAATAAAACTGACAGTGCAATTTGATTATTACGGGTATTAAACTTACCTTCAATCACGGGCAACCTGCTGGTTACCTTACCGACTACGGTTGTTTTACCATCGTTCAACCAACCCGTTTCTAAACACATATCCTCTGAAACCCCCTGAGATAGACGTTGTTTAGCAGTGCTTTTATTGTCACCTAATGCCGAGTTCATTGCCCAGCTATTAATGTACACAAGGCGTTTTTTTGTTTGCTTGCTCATCACGACTCGCTATTCGTTTCAATGTTTATCTGGTAATCAAGCAGCAGATGCTTAAAGGTAATTAACCCTGAGAGATAGGGCTTTTTCTGATAATTAATCTCTACCACCACCTGACCATGATCATTAATTAACACACGCTGTAAATCATTTTCAAGCAACCGCCATCCGATAGGCTGAAATGACGCAGTCCAGGCTTCAACAGGCCAAATTGATAACATCACGTTAAATAATACCTGCTCTGGTTTTGGCAGCGTATCAACAAGCCCCGCCATAACATAGGTTTGTATTTGGTTATCTGCATAATTAAGGCTTAATATACGCGTCCCCCAGGAGGAAAATCCAGCCAGCACCACCTGCTGGTCATCAACCTGCAGCTGCACTAATAATTTGTGTTGCTGTTTTTGCCCCCATTGCGCACTAATTAACTGACTCACACTGAGTGTTTGCTGCAATTGTACAGGTTTAGGGAGATCAACGAAGACACCATTGCTCACTTCCACCTGTATATTTTTACCCTGCAGCCCTGAGTCTTGCTGCTCTGCAGGTTGTGGAACAGGTTTCAGAGAACAGGCGCTAAGTAATATTACACTCAATAAACAACTAAAAATGCGCCTCATGATGCCTCTCTTATTGCTAATGGTGCTAATAACCACGCGACAATAATGCCGCTAAAGACGGTAATACCAAATCCATGAATCGCCTGTGTTTCGCTTAACGCCAATAAACCAAAAGATAATACCGTGGTGATAGCGGAAAGCGTGATCGCCAGCAGGGTATTTAAGACATGCTTATGATTCTTTTGTTCTGCAAAAAAAAGCGTGTAATCAATACCAATACCTAATATCAGAATCAGAGCTAATAAATTAAAGATGGTGATCGGTATTCCCATTAAACTAGTGATTGCCAGACCAGCACAGGCAGCAATTAACGGCGGGGTTAATACTAACAATGCTTGTTTCACTTTATAGCGCCATGTTAATAGAGCAGCAATTAGCAGGTAAGCAATCACCAATAAACCACTAATATGCTCGCGATACTCTTTAAATATAGAGGATATCTCATCCGCTTTATTCAAGTAGCTAAGATCAGGAGATGACTCACTGTACTTAACTAACAGCTCAATCTCTTTAAAACCATTAATTAAGATAATTGCCGCCTGACTGTTTTGTATCTCGCCTAACCATAAATAGGAGATATTTTTGGTCGCAGGAGACTGTAAAAAATCAGCAACAGTTAAGGGACTAAAGGCCGGTGGTGACCGCAACGGCCGTGCCAAGTTGAGTGTTTCAACGAGCCTTGGCGCCTGCGCTTCATATAATTGATTAACTAACTGATAGTTTTCTTTTTGCTCTGTAATTGACGGTAAATATTGACTTATACTCTGATAGGAAACCAGTTTCCCCTGTTTTTTCCACTGCTTTAACTGCAATTCAACTTGCTTTAGGCGGGCAAGCAGTGACTGCTCGCTATCCGCTTTGACTAGTAACATTTGCTGATTTTGACCGGCTCCAGTTATCTCTTTTATAAATGATTCCTGTGTTTTAAGACTCTCAGGCATCGCTTGTAACTGGCGAATATCATCATCAAAGGTAACTTGGCTAAAGGCTAGCAGGGAGATAAACAGCGTAAATAGTGGCACAAACAAGCGCACCTTGGGTTTATGCCATAAAAACAACCACTGTTGTAATATCCTTAAATTAGGCGGTTTGCTTTGGCTCTTCGATTTAGCCAATAAAGGATACCAGCACACGACAGTTAAATAGGCCGATAATAAGCCAACCACCGAGAATAGCGATAATTGTTGCAAACCAGGGAAAGGTGCCACCAATAAACCTAAATAACCAATTAAGCTGGTCACTAACCCAAGGGTGATAGCATTAAAGATATGCTTCAAGGCAAGAGATGAATCCCAATTATCTTTATGCACCAACCTTTCGGTTAAATAGTGGAAAGCATAATCAATAGAAACCCCAATTAAGCTTGCACCAAATACCAAGCTGAACAGATGTACTTTTTTAAACACTAAAACGGTGGTCACAAAAGCAACCAGCAAACCGCAACTGATAGACAACAGCGCTAAAAACAGGGGTAACGCACTGCGATAAACAAACAGCAAGAGCAGAATAATTCCCACTAAAGAGCCAATACCGATGGTGCTTATCTCGCCTTTTGCACTTTGTGTTCCATATGATGCGTAAAATAGGGTGCCGGTATGGTGTAGTAGCACATGAAACTTATCTTTAGTAGCGCTTTCTATTGCCGTTAGCTGTGGTAATTTATCCTGCAGATTTAAATTATATGGACTGTCCGCTAAATCAGCGTAAACAACAATATAAAAACGATTAGCCTGCTCGGCGGTTAAATAGCCCTGCTGCAAACTAATATTAGCGCTCGCGTGGCTGGTTTTAGATATATATTCACGAAACAGCAGGAAGGGATCATTACTTAGCTCTCCGCCAGTCACCCCCGAGAAAGGGTTATAGATCTGCTGAACAACCTGCTGACTCTGCTTTGCTGGATCTGCTGCTAAACGTTTTTTTTGTGTTTCTGTTAATAGTTGCGCACGGTAGGGAAAATAGAGGTTAGCCCAGGCCTGTTGCTCCTGCTCACTGAGCTTGCCTGAAACAGTGGAGAATAGATCCGTATTTATCAGTTGCTCAGTAAAATAATCAGCGCCTTTAATTGCTGTTTTTATATTTTCAGAGGAAATTAAAAAAACCACCTTATTACCCAAATTATCAGTCACTTGCTGGAACGCTTGCTGAGCAAATTTATCCTGATTATTTTCCGGTAATAGCGCCAGTATATTGGTTTCGATGGGAAATTTTTGCTGCGAATCTGTCTGTAAAACAGTCTGCAGCAAGAGCATAAAAATAGCGCCACAGATAATCACTAGCCACAATAGGGCTATTTTAGAACTGGAAATAGTGCTGTTCATAATCAGTTAAATTAGTTGGTAAGCTATTTTGATTAATAAACTGAATTGTTGAGCTATCATCATTCAATTCAATTAACTCAAGTTGATCGATATATTCAGCACCACTAATGGATAACTGCTTAAATACCTTATTTAATGGCGCACTTTTGGGCGTTAATAATAGTAACCACTGCCCCTTATCAGACTTTTCATTAACAGACTGCAAATGCAGTTCAAACTGTGCTGTGAGCCCTGCTATATCGCCTTTGAACAAAGATAAAAACAGGTGACTAAAATAAAACACCATTGGGTTGTCCTGTGCCTGAATAATTTGAGGAGCCTGGTTATCAAACTGCTGACTTAATTTATCTTGCGTCAATACAAGCGACACAGGAAAAGGCTGTGTTTGTAACCATAATAATCCCTGTTTTTGCTGTAGCACAAAATCACCGCGTGAAAGCAAAGGTTGATTAAACATCCGCATCTTTTTTGTCTGTATATATTGCCCACGCACCAGCTGCTGAGACGCTAATTTTTCCTGCAGCTCAGGCAGCGATAAAGCCTGCGCGATAGTGTTTATGCCAATGGTGCCGAACAATAACAGTAAAAAAGTCATGACTTGTTTCTTAGTCAAAAATTGTTTTTTAATCAGTTTTTTAATCAGTTTTTTAATCAACAAAGTAAGACTCCAGTTTATCGAGAAATAGTTGCGGTGAAGCAAAGCACATCTCCTGGCTATCAAGTGTAACAGCCACTTGCCGAGTATATCCTTTGGTCATACGCGCGCCTGTCTGTGCATCATAAATAACGTAATCAACACGTAAACGATGCTCCCATTCAGAGAGCGTCGCCGTAATACGTATTTGATGGTTATAAGGAATTGCTTTGACATATTTAACATAACTATCAATAACCGGCCACACGTAACCAGAAGCCTGCATTTCACGGTAGGTATAACCTATTTTTTCCATCAGAACTCGGCGTGACTCTTCAAAAAAACGAAAGTAGTTACCGTGATAAATAACGCCCATCGGATCAGCATCTTGAAATGATGTGGTTAATATCACTTCAGCGGTTAAATCAATTTTACGCTCTTCTATCATATGAACTCCGAAATTCAGCTATCAGCCATAGGCTTACGACTGACTGCTGGTTAATAAAGCTTCCAGTACTGATCTTGAATAAGCGTGATAAACTTACGTAAGTCCGCCTCTAAAGGGCGATCTTCTTCAATAAACTCAAATTCACTCAATACCGATGCAGTCATGGCACTTAAACCATCACTAAAATGGCTTTGATCGAGTTCATTTTGACGTTTACGTAGTACTAATGCTTGCGTTGCTGCTAGCAAAGACGCAGCAGCCACTTGTTCTGTCAAAACTAAAACACGCAAACAATCACGTGAGGCAATGGTGCCCATACTAACTTTATCTTGGTTATGACACTCCGTTGAACGTGAGAATACACTCGCTGGCATGGTATGTTTCAACGCTTCAGCGGTCCAGGCAGAAACACCAATTTGTACCGCTTTAAAACCATGATTAATCGGTTTGCGCCTGCCCTGTGCACCGGTTAAGTTAAATGGCAGACCATTATTAAACTTATAATCCATCAACTGCGCCATCTGTCTGTCGAGCAGATCGGCAATATTGGCAACTGCGGTTTTTAAGCTATCCATGACCATCGCAATATGACCACCATAAAAGTGCCCACCATGTAATACACGCTCATTATCACCATCAATGATTGGATTATCATTAGCACTATTAAGCTCATTTTCAATCATGCTACGAAAGAAAGGTAGACTGTCCTGTAACACACCAATGACGTGAGGAGCACAGCGAAGCGAGTATCTGTCTTGTAAACGATCACTATTACGTGGTGGTCGCTCTGCTTGTAAATCAGAACGTAACCAAGCTGCAATTTGTTGTTGCCCCGGATGAGGTTTTACTGCGAACAGTGCTTCATCGAAATGGAAGTCATTTCCATGCATTGCCACAGACACCATCGCAGTAATTTTAGTGGCTAGTTGAGCAAGATACTCTGCACGCTTATAAGCTAAGCAAGCGAGGGCTGTCATCACCGCTGTACCATTCATCAGCGCCAATCCCTCTTTGGGTTTAAGCTTAATGGGTTTGATACCGAGCTCTTTAAACACCTCTGCAGTTGCGCGAATCTGATCTTTATAGATAACTTCACGCTCACCAATTAAGGTAGCCGCTAAATATGAGAGTGGCGTTAAATCACCACTTGCACCAACCGATCCCTCTTCTGGAATACGCGGTGAAATATCATGATTAATTAACGTTATTATTTGCGCTAACAGCTCATGTGTTACCCCTGAAACACCTTGAGATAATGAACATAAACGAGTCGCTAATACCGCTTTCGCCTGTTGCTCAGTTAAGTCATCACCTAGACCACAACCATGGAAACGGGTTAAATGCAGCGGTAACTCATCTACTAACTCAGGCGGTATAGCAACATTACATGAGTCTCCGTAACCGGTTGTCACACCATAAATAACACCATCTTCTTTTAATAGAGACTCTAAAAATGCCACACCGCGATCTATTTTGGCATTAAATTCAGCACTATTGTTCATCTTTGCATCTGCACCATTAGCGATATCGACGATATCTTCAATGGTCAAACGTCCTTGCCCAAATGTGATGCTTTGCGCTTTATTTGTCATTTTCTTTTCCACTTAACTGCCAAAAATTAAAAAAGTTATACCACTGCAATGGTGCTTTTAAAGTGTAATGTTGTAATCGTATAGCATACTGCTGCACAACCTCTTGTAATGCTTGTTCTCTTTGCCCTCTTGGTAATTTAATTTGCTCACTAAAAGGCTGAAAGTAAAAGTAGTAATGGGGCGTTTTCCTTTTTTCATCACGTAAAGCAAATAGCGTATAAACAGGAGCTTTTAAAATAGAAGCTAATAAAAATGGGCCCTGTGGAAAGGGGGCTTTTTTGCCTAAAAAATCCGCCCACACAGAACGACTTTCAACACTGGTTGAAGTGCGATCCCCAACAATCACCACCCATTCTCCCGCTTCTAGTTTTTGATCTAACAAAATAGCGGTGTCGGCCCCTAGTTTATTGACCTGAATAATATTAAGTTCTGAACTGGGATTAATCGCTTTCATCACCGCATTAAAACGGGGGGCATGATCGGTAAAAACCAAGGCATTAATTTTAATTCCATGATGGCGTTTACTTAATGCACGCGTTAATTCTAAATTACCCAAATGAGATCCGATAATAACAATGCCTTGTTTTGATTTTTTCAGGCTATCTAAGTGGTGCTCACCTGATATCGATAGGTTATCAATGGAAATATCCCCTTTCCATCCTGCCAGTTTATCTAACATGGTTAATGCAAACGAGTTGATATGCTGGTAAACCGTTAAGTTTTTTGGCGGTTTGATGCCTGAATTTAAACAATATTGACGTAGTTGGTTGAAATACTGTGTTGAGCTTTGTTTGATCTGTTTATTTGTTAACGAGTAATAAAATAACACAGGGATCAAAGCTAATTTAAAGAAAGAGCGCCCTAAAATGGAATACGTAGCCATCAATAGTTTAATACCGTAATAGGTGCCTTGTTCTCGCTGTTTTGACCAATGTGTTTTACTGTCTTGCTGATTAGTACTGTTATCTATGCGCTTATTGCGAGTCATCAGTGAAGGGATGCGCGTTAACATGCCAAAAAACAACTTAGTATGCATTTTGCTGATTTTGATATTGTCTTGCAGCGCATCAAAATGAGATATGCCATTTTCAGGATAGATAACCTTAGTGTCAACAAAGCGAATATCACAATCAGCCCAATATAGCTTAACCATAATTTCTATATCAAAATCCATGCGCAAACCCACTTTGGTCTGCTGAAAAAGTTGTAATGTCGGTTGAATGGGATAAGCACGAAAACCACACATACTGTCTTTAATCGAAAACGATAATGTTTCTACCCATACCCAAAAGTGAGTTATATAACGACCATATAATCGGCCTTTAGGCACAGACTTATCATAGACTGGTCGACCAGAGATTAATGCTTGAGGGTGATTTTTCGCTTCATTTAATAACTTATCCAAGCTACTTAGATCATGTTGACCATCTGCATCGATTTGAATTGCGTGGCTATAACCTAATTGTTGCGCTTTTTGAATACCTGCAATAACAGCACCACCTTTACCCTGGTTAATCGGCAAAGTAACGACGATATGCTCACCGACCAGAAGGTTGATGGCATTTTTAGTGCTGATATCACTGCCATCATCAACAATGATAATCGTATACTGGTAGAGTACAGCAAGTTTTTCTATAACGGCAGGTAACATTTCACCATGGTTGTAGCAGGGAATTAAAAAACAGGGATTAAAGCGATCATTATTAATACCCATTAAATTGCCCCCAACTTAATACGACCCGATGAATGTTTTATTACGACAGCATCACAATAACTAATATAACTAAAGGTCAATTTTCCCTTTTCAGCATCCCAAGTTAAGGTTAATTCAACACGGTTATTGGGTAAAATTGCTTCTTGAAACTTGATAACTTCCATCCCTTTAAAACGTTCTGGGCAGTTCAAGAATTGTTGACCATAAAAAATAGCCCAATCTAATTGCGTGACCCCCGGCAAAATTGGAAACCCAGTAAAATGGCCTTTAAAATCAGTTAACTCTGGGTCGATTAGCAGTGATAATCGCACCTCATTTTCAGTCACGCTTTGTTGGCAAATAGTCGCTTTACGTAATGTCATGGTCTACTCTACAAATAACTTGATTAGTTCGGCATGTGAGCGCTTACCCTGCGTATTTACAGGTATTTCATTGATTACTCTAAAATAACGAGGTATCGCAACAGGTTCAATCCACAAACGCAGTTGTTGGCGTAATAAGATCCAAAACTTGCCTTTCCCTAAACGATTAATTTCGTTAATACCTTCTTCAGTAAGCGCCAATACCCCACCTAAGGCTGATCGTTGCTCGGTTTCTAGCAATATCACTGCACTTTCGTATATCCAGGGTAATTCAGTTAAATGTTGTTCAACCTCAATTAGAGAGATACGCTTCTCTTCGATTTTAACAATTTTATCTGCACGGCCTTTTACTATGAATTTTTTTTGACCATTATGTTGCCCAAGCAGTTGGCATTGATCCGCAGTTTGGTACCAATCATCTCCTATCCAAGGGGACTTTAAGGTTAAGCAATCATGCGCATCTGTATCAGCTACAATTCCCTCAAAAAAAGTCCAAACACAGCCCTCTCGAGTTTGCTGGCGATAACCAATGCCACCTGTTTCTGTACTGCCAAACACTTCAATTGGTAACTGTTTTAAACTTGCTGAGCTTTGCCTCACTGCTGAATAAGCTAAGGAGCCTCCAGATGAGAATACTGCCGCATATCCATCAAACCCGGTTACATCTTCGATACGTTTTAATAAAGCTGGACTACTAATTAAGACCAGATTTGATTGCGCATTCGCTACAACTTGCTCTGGATAAATTAAATTTGTACGCGCAAAAGATCGACCTGCACAAAGTGGCCATAATAAACGAAATAACAGCCCGTAAATATGTTGATGAGAAACCGTGCTGACAATTTTTTTATTCGTTAATAACGCCCCCCAATTTTTTTCTAATTGTTGAATTTCGTTATCTAACAGGGTTAATCTTTTAACTATCGGCTTTGGCAAACCGCTAGAGCCAGAGGTAAAAAGGGTAATTGAAACTTTCGCTAGGTCTAATGCCGGTAAGAATGCTTGCGATTGAGGTTGTAATTTAAGTTGTGATTCATTGTTAGAAATAGGTAACTGAATCTGTTTTTTATCTGAATAATCAATAAGCTGCCCATCTTGCAACATCGCATCAAACTCTGCTGATAAACTATTTAGCATTTCTGGTTGATGATTACCGGGTAATACTATTTTTTTAGCGGCACACGCGGCGGCAAAAAAGGCGATACAAAAAAAATAACTATCGCCACAGCAGATAGCCCAACGCAGCTCTTTTTGTTGCTTTAGTTGTTCCGTGAGTTTTTTTACATCAGCTATAAAAGTTTGCCAGTTTATATTTTGCTGATTTGAAAAAGCGACGCTCATTGTCGCAGGGCGGTTGGCATTTAGCAGTGTATCGAGGCGATTAAAGGTCATTATTTTTTCTTTTTATGTAAAGGCGCACTACAAACTCAGTGGCGAATAATGCACCCGCTAACAGATAACTGATCAAACCATTGTATAACGTCCACATCGATAAACTAACGAAGCTGGTATACAAAGCGATAAGGCCATTAATAATAAAAAACAGACACCAAACCTTGGTGACAGTGCGCGTATAACGAATCGCATAATCAGGTAATTCAGGTTCTTGTAGCCGCGCAAACCGTTCGATTATGGTTTCTGATTGCCATAAACTTGCCATAAACAGTGTAAACATCAGCAGATTAACGATGACCGGGTAATAGGTAAACCAGCTGCTATTATTAAATAGAAAAGCAAACAAGGTTAAGCTCCCCCCAGCAAAACCGCTTAACCAAGCGATATATTTAAGCTCACGCAGACGTGTTTTATTGCCGCCAATAATACGTAAGATAAACAAAAAACCAAGTACACCAGCAACTGCGCCTATTCCCCATTGGCTTAAACCATAATAGACGGCAAGCGGATAAGTTAATAAAACAATTGCTGACAATATTGCCAGCAATTTCATTATTTTTCCTTTAACAGTTCTTCAACAGCATTAACAATATCTTCTACCGTGCGCACCATTTTAAACTCATCAGGTTTGATTTTTTTACCCGTTAGTTTTTGCAAGTGAACCACTAAGTCGACAGCGTCTAAGCTGTCCAAATCTAACTCTTGGTACAATTTAGTTTCAAGCTGAATATCTTTAGCATCTAACTCAAATAATTCAACTAATGCATCTTGAACCTGTTGAAATATTTTTTCGCGATTTAGTTTTGTCATGTTTATCCCTTATTCGCGAAGATGTATTTAGCCAAGTTAGCAACAGAAGCAAAGTGCTCGCGCGTTTGAGTGTCATCTGCATCAATCACTACGCTATATTGCTTTTTAATCGCTAACCCCAATTCGAGTGCGTCGATAGAATCTAAGCCTAAGCCATCACCAAATAGTGGAGCATCTGTTTCGATCTCTTCAATACTGATATCTTCAAGATTGAGTGAATCAATAATAAGTTGTTTAATCTCTGTTTGTAATTGTTCCATGAATACCTACTTTGTTATCTGTTTCCAGATCGAAAAAGAACATCGTCTAGATGCTTATTTAATTTTCGCACCGCAACTGAAGGTGCCCCCCCTTCTTCAATAAAGGGCTTTATTGCTATTTTATCCTTTACTTGAAGATGGAAAAAGGGTTTTACATCGGGAACTTGGTACCATTTTTTCTGTTTGGTTAGAAAAGGTGGGGTGACCGATATATGAATGACTCGCAACTCTGTTTTCGTTTTGATTGCAATTTGCGCAGCACCACGCTGTAACTTCGACGAATTTCCCGGCGCTGTACGTGTTCCTTCTGGGAAAATTAACAGCACATTGCCATCATCTAATCGTTTAGAGCAATCATCAATTAAGTTTTCTACAGCTGTATTGGGAATATAACCCGCAGACTTAACCACCCCTTTCATAAATGGATTGTGCCAAATCGCTTCTTTTACCAAACAATCACACTGCTCTAAACGTGATGCAATTAAGACGTAATCTATCAAACTTGGATGGTTAGCCACAATAATGCAGTTTTTATCCTGTTGTAATAATGCTTCGTCATCAAAGCGATAATCAATAGCGCCAGTAAAACGCATTGATGCGCAGAAAAAAGCAAATGAGCGCTGAATTATTTTTTGTACTTTCAATTCACGTTCTAAGTTATCTTTCAACGAAAAAGTCAGTAGCGGAAAAACGATAAAAGTAAGCGCTAGCCCACCAAAACCAAATAAAGCAAAATTAAAACCCGTCGCAAAAATGCGCCATGCTTTATTAATGTGTTGATAACAAGTCATCTTTTTCCCTCCATTGCCAACACTTATTTTGACTCTTTATATCAACGAATTTTTTATCTGAAACCAACCAATTGATAAGTTGCAAAGCATGAGGGTGTGGGTGCAATTTATCGGTAAGAGCGGGGGTACTGCTTAACGTGTAGCGATCACCGGATTCAATCAACATAGCCAACGCATAACTTTGATAATCTTGTGTTTCATATTGCTGGTATAAATCAGGTAATGGTTCGTCAAAATCAACCACCAACACTTGATGCGTTGGGTGTTCACAGAGGTAGCAATAAGATTCAATAATGGCACCTGATAAACCATTTTCTCCACTTGCTATTGAGGTAACGGGTGTTGCACGTTTGCTAGCAATGGTAAATAACCCCGCTGCTGTGTTGTGTACTGACTGTGAAAATGCCATTGGAGAAGCGTCCTCGCCTTTTATAATATCTTCCAGCAAAGACACGGTACGGGTTAATTCTCCGTGTCGACTGGTAAAAATGATGTAATCGAACTGCTGATCTTGACTAATTTGCATCGCGGCTTGTACAGCAACTTTACTCAAACTACTCATGCGTCGGCGCAGCATAGGCGGAATGAGCGTAGCTTGTAATTTACTTGCGTTGTTCGGCCATAAACAATGCTGTTCACTCCAGCATCGCCAAGCATCTTGACTCTCTATTCCTGGCGAAATCGCAAACCAGTTTTTAATATTGAAGGCTATTGCTTTCATTTTCCGCCTACTTCTATCTATCGTGACAATATTGACTTAAAAATCAATGTTAACAAATCAGTAATAAAGAGTTTACCATCAGCATGGTACATGAGGCCTTTTATTTATCAAAAACATCTATAATTACTCTGCAAATAGAATATCCTATAAATAGAATTATTATAAACAGAAGCTGGTTGCGCATCATACAATTGTCTTCGTAAACGCGCATTTTATTGATGCAAACACTATATATTGAGTTTAAAAAGTATAAACTTATTACACCTAAAATTAATGGGCAATCACTTTGTTAGGAAAGCAAAATACTCAAGTTGCAATTATTGGCGCGGGGCCTTCAGGCTCTATCGCCGCAGCATTGTTAAATAAACACAATATCGATTGTATCGTATTAGAAAAAAGCACATTTCCTCGCTTTTCTATTGGTGAAAGTTTATTACCTGCATGTATGGGGTTTATCAAAGAAGCTGGATTGCTAGAGGCTGTATTAGCAGCTGACTTTCAATTTAAAAATGGAGCTGCATTCCATAAAAATGGGCGCTCAAGCCACTTTGACTTTACTGACAAATACACAGAAGGGGCAGGAACGACCTTCCAAGTTCAACGCGGTAAATTTGATAAAGTATTAGCGGATGCTGCTCAGAAACAAGGCGTAAAAATTCGTTACCGGCATGAGCTGTTAAGCTTAGATTTAAGTAATAAACCACTGCTGACCGTTGCGGATGAAAATCAGCAACAGTACCAAATTGAAGCCGATTATATTCTGGATGCCAGTGGATTTGCGCGTGCATTACCACGCTTATTAGATTTAGAGGAACCCTCTACTTTACCGCCCCGCAAAGCAATATTTACCCATATTGAAGATAATATTAGCGATCAACATTTTGACCGCAATAAAATCCTAATATCGGTACACCCTGATGATAGCGAAGTGTGGTATTGGCTAATCCCCTTTAGCAATGGCAATTGTTCATTTGGAGTGGTCGCTAAAGAATCCTTTTTTGAGCACTACCCAGACGATAACATCCAAGCCTTGAAGCAACTTGCTATGGAAGAGATCCGCCTTGCGATTATTCTCAGAGAAGCTCAATTTCCAAACCCTAGTGGCGAAATACTCGGTTATTCTGCAAATGTTAAACAATTATGCAGTGATAAATTTGCATTATTAGGCAACGCGGGGGAGTTTTTAGATCCGGTATTTTCATCAGGTGTAACTATTGCGATGAAATCAGCACAACTTGCCAGCCATTTGTTGGTTGAAAAATTTGCAGGCAAAGAGGTGAACTGGCAGCAGCAATATGCGCAAGAACTGATGGTCGGTGTTGATGCTTTTCGCTGTTATGTAGAGGGTTGGTATAATGGTCAATTTCAAGAAGTTGTTTTACAAGAAAACCCCAACGCTAAAATTAAACAGATGATCTGCTCTATTTTAGCGGGATATGCATGGGATAAAAACAACCCTTTTGTTACTCAACCACAACGTCGTTTACAAACTGTGTTCGAACTCTGTAAGCCTTAAAATTAGATAGAGAAATTGATGAACAACTTTTTAACAGACCCTTACAACGCATTACAGGCTAAAACAGAAGCGCAAAAACTAGCTTTTGCTCCAATCACCTTTCATACCGCGCGCACTTTACGCGATTTAGGTATTTTGCAGGTTTTAAGTAACGCTAAACAAACAGGATTAAACGCACAACAAATTAGCGAAAAAACGAATGTTTCCGAATATGGCGTCAAAGTATTACTGGATATGGCTCTGAGTGCTCATATTGTTCTTTGGCAGCACCCAAACTATGTATTAGCTAATCTTGGCCACTCGTTAGTACACGACAGCATGACCCGTGCAAACTTAGATTTCACGGCTGATGTTTGTTATGCCGCAATGATGCATTTAACCGAAGCTATCGAAAAAGGCACACCAGCCGGACTGAAAGAGTTAGGAGACTGGCCAACCATTTATGAAGGTTTATCGCTTTTACCTGAGAAAGCCAAGCAAAGTTGGTTTGAATTTGATCATTTCTACTCGGATCGCTCTTTCCCAATATTGCTAGAAAAAGTATTTAAAGATAAACCAAAACGTATCTTTGATATCGGAGGTAATACCGGCAAGTGGTCTCTGCAATGTGTAAATCATGATGCAGATGTTGAAATGACTATTATCGATTTACCACAACAGGTTGAAATGGCAATGGAAAATGCGCAAGAACAGGGTTTTTCTGAGCGAATTAAAGGTTACCCAGCCAATATATTAGATAAAACGGCTGAGCTGCCAACAGGGGCTGATGTCTGGTGGATGAGCCAATTCTTAGACTGCTTCTCTCCAATGGAAATTCTCAGTATTTTGCAACGTATTCGCAACGCTATGAGCGATAACGCAAAAGTCTATATTTTAGAATTGTTCTGGGATGCGCAAAAATATGAAGCTGCAACATTAAGTTTAAATGCGACTTCTTTGTACTTCACCTGCTTGGCAAACGGAAATAGCCGTTTTTACAGAGGCGAAGACTTTTTAGAAATTGTTGAAAATGCCGGATTTACTGTTGAAAAGCGTACCGATGATATTGGTTTGGGGCATACTTTATTAGAATTAAAAAAATTGAATCAATAAACATTAGGAGTGTGACTCATAGAGAAAGGGTGCCTATGAATCACACTCCTTATCCTTATCCTTATCCTTATCCTTATCCTTATCCTTATCCTTATCCTTATCCTTATCTGTAGTGAATTTAGCCTTCATTCTATTAGCACTAAACTCATCCAATTAACTGACAATAAAAATACTCAATACATGCAAACGCCCCTGTTTAAATTATCAATTTAATCAGGGGCGTTTAGCAACAATTAATGGCAACATATAGTGAAGATCTGTAAGTAACACCAAAAAGTATCTTGGAAGCGGTTTATCGATCTGGAAGTTTGCAATACAAGAGGGATTGAGGTGTTCTGAATCGCTGTTTCGCACAGTGAAATATTGCTGCCGTTGGCCGAGCGAAGGCTTCAATGGCTTGGATGAAGCAAGGGTCTGGGTGAGAGGATTTAGCACATGTTATGGCAACGAACACATGCACAGCCGAATCAAATTCGTGACGCCAGTGCAACGCCACGATCGTGAAGATAAAGTGTTGAAGCTCACCCAGCTAAAGCAAGGTGATGCTTGTCGTCAACGGTTTAGGCATTGCAACATTAAGTTGCGTTAGTCTTCTAAAACCTCTTACAAGCGTTTAACGTGTCGGCACTACCTGCCGCCACGAATTTTTAAGCG
>NZ_JBFGZY010000054.1:0-22660 GCF_041586535.1 Psychromonas sp.
AGTTTAAAAAAACAGCACCAGCGAGAGCCCAAATGGTCGCAGGTAAGGCAAATTTTTGAAGATCTAGTGGGCCTAAATCGAAAAAATTTAACGCAACATGCGACCATTTGGGCCTCGCCCTTCGGGAGCGCCTAAAAATCGTTCATTCTGCGTTGTGTCAGCTCGAAAGAGATCTCTATTCCTTTGCTAACACGCCTTGCCTGAGCGATTTTTAGTCAGCTCTGGCGTTCGTTTTTTAAACTATATGGTGCTCTAGCTAGACATAAAACTACGTTTTAGTCTTTGTTATTGATTTTATAATTAGAACAACTAGTTACTGCAATCAATGCCTTGCTTTCATCCATTTTTCCTGCGCCTAAATAGATCATCTAATTAACGGAATTGGTATAAATTAGCAATCTAAACATTTTTCCATAGCGGATATCATGCCCCTGTATCGACAGATAAAGCCGATATTAGTTCATATAAATAGAAAAAAAACACCTCTTTAAAGCAGAAGTAGTATACTTTCTTACCTTGTTAGAAAACGCCTTATAGCACGAACAGATAGGAAGCATAATGGATCAAGCAGAACGCATTGAACAACTGGAGATGAAAGTCGCCTTTCATGAAGACAATATTGAAACTTTAAATGATGAGATCTTCAAACAGCAACGAAAAATACAACTACTCAGTGAGCAAGTGGCAGTGTTGGCGGCGAAGATAAAAGATAACCAGCCCAATCAACTTGCATCAGAAAAAGAGGAGATGCCACCTCCGCATTATTAAACAAATAGCTTTTGAAGCTTAAAATAAGCTTCAAAAGCTAAGAAAAAGTACGTGCCATCCGACAACAAAATTCCTGCTTTGCAATATAATCCGCATAATGAAACTCAATCTCTTCACCGACCACAAGATGGCTGAAACTAACAGTACGCGCTTCCGGGCGTTCCATCTTGACGGATAAATGCGGATTTACTTCCTGCAAGTTATGGTAGGTTAAAAACTGCTCTCGCCTCGGCTTTTCGGCACTGATTATTTGTCTAAAACGTGCTTTACGTATTTTAGAAATAAGCGCAAATTCGGCGCCTGCAGAGATAATGGGCTGCGACTCAGCAACTTCGGATAAGACTTTACCATCCCATTGAAGACTTCTCATTTTGTTATTTGTCTTAGACAGATCACTTGCAAAAATACACAGTTTAAAAGCCATGTATTTTTGCAAATCCATTTTTTTTAGCCGGCCGATAACATTAGCAGGATCTTCCAATAAGGATAAAATAATCTGTCCCCTACTTAAATAATTACTATTATTAACCGCCTGCTCAGCCTGATAAAAATTTAATAACGCCAGAGACAGACCACTCTGATGGGCGGCTATCCATGTGCCCTTTCCATCAGGATCAACGGGATAAATAGTATTAAGCTGATGATTGAAGGCAGGCGCAATAGCTGGTTGACGGGTGCGCAGTTCATCACGATTAAAGAACAGTTCATAACCATTATCGTTAAGTAAATAAGTTAATGTACACATATCTCTATGCCTGCCATTTCAAAATGCTGTAACACTTGTCAGATTACACTTTATTCCCTGCTTGCATTTATGCAGCAGTTTACGGATCTAAAAATAATGTTGCTAAATCAGCTCTGTTTGCCAGTGCGGGGTTATCAATAGAGCCATAACTTTTCCACCCTGCGGAGACAACAGCAGGATTAGCAACATCACGCGGATAACTGTTTCCGGGAGAAAACACACTTGTTGTTTCAAATAACTCACTGTTGTAAATAACAAAAGCGCCCTTTTTATAACCCATTTTAGGCTCAAAATAGATAACATCACTGCTTCCCAGAAAAGACTCAATGATGGCAGCCTGCTTTGCGGTGGCATCATTATTAGCCGGATTAAGCAGCAGCGCCAGGTTAATTTGTTGTGAATAAAGATAACTGCGCTTATCACCTTTAGCGCCATCCCAAGCTATTTGTAATTGAACATTGCGAATATCCGCACCCGCACCCTCCGCGGCGTCCAAGGCCGTCACGCCCCATGTCAAATCAAAGCTGGTTTGAGCGGATTTTTCGGCTGGTAAACTGACATTACTAAGTCCGTCGATACTGGCCACATTTTGATAAGTTAATAATTCACTCATTTTCTTATCAGCTAATTCAATCACTTCGGTATGCGCCAGATTATCGCGGTTTTGTTCAATAATCATCGTCTGTAAACCCACTATACTCACCGCAGTTAAGCAAACGACGAATAAGGATACTAATATTTCAACTAATGAAAAACCATTATTGGCAGTTGTTTTTACCATCAGAAATCCCGCCATGACCCCTGCACTATACTGTAACCTGTATCAACAGGGGGTTGCTGACCGATATGCTCATATAATTTACTCAGCACCGTTTTGTCATAACGTGCAGAAAAATGCTGCTTGCGGCCTTTATTGTCGGTTTTATCATAACCATCATGCGAGCAGCTATATTCGCTTAACAGCGCGCCATTCACTCTTACTCCACTCATATCGACACTGGCATCCTCTATGACGGTTCCCGTTGCATCAACAGTTGTAGCGGGTACAAAATAGAGCATGCCAATCACAGATACTCCGGTGTTGGGTTTAGAGACAAAGGTTCCGCCTTCTATAAAGACCAACTTCGGATGATCAACCGTGCCGATAGTAAAGCGCTTATTTTCCGGTTTAGCACTAAAAGCTGCATAATTTTGCTCTATATCGCAATAACCTTTTATATAAATGGTATCTACTTCTGGCGTGAACTGCTGAATCGCTTCCAGGCGCTCCGAACAGCTTGTCGTGAAGTCTGCATCCGTCATGTCAATCTTGGCCACATCGGTGGAGGAGTTTAACGCTGCAACACCGGCCTCTTTACTCACCCCGAAAGTACTTTCAAAAAGTGAATCCGGCTGTAAATCAGCCGCTACCGTTTCTCCATAAAAACTTGCACCTGCAGGTATCGTATTTGACCAGGTAATAAGCTCTCCCTGTGCATCATAATCGCCTATTTCCACACTATTATCCGCACTTAACGGTTCATAAAAAACATTATCGGCAATCACATTAATGCCGCTATTATTTTTACCATCTGCAGCTTGAGGTGAACCGTTACAGAGTCCGCTTGTTTTTCCTATTTCATTTTTGGGATTACTGACAAGTTGATAATCGGCAATATTGCCCGGCGATCTGCAGTCTGCGGCACTCAGACCTTCACAGCCATTATTGACCGTCGCCATACCATCGAGATTAACTTTGCCGTTAGCTGCGAGCGGTGAATTTGGCAGGTTGTAACGTGTTTCGTGGTAAATCTGCAGAGAGATAGTACGCTGCGCAGTGTCGTCTATAGAGCGGCCTACAGAAGATATTTGCAGCGTATTACGGTTAATTCGACTGATTTGTACGTTATAGTGGTTATCCTCCGAGCGATAAGTATAAGTCGGGCCGCTGCTGGAGGTGATGCTCGCCAGAATACCGGGGCCAATGGCCGGATCATCAATTTTACTCAGTACCAGATTGATACCTGACTCGGCATTAGCAAAAGCTTCATTGTTACGGTAATAATTGCCTACTATTTGATTATCAATCAGCTGAATAGATGCCATGTGTACAGTGAATGCGATACTTGCCATACTTAACAAAACCGCACAGCTTAATACTGCAAATCCTCTGTATTGTTGAACTGTTCCCATTTTCAGCCCCCGGAAAAGTCTTTGAGAAATATTTCGATTCCATTAACTCCTTTTGATGAATCAGCCGCTACAGTAAGGTTGATTAAAAGCCTAAGCTGATTTGTTACCCGTTAACCTTGTCTACCCAACATCACAGATGTTGGTTATTTAGCTTCGACAGGATGAGGGGTTAATCTGCGCAGTTACAATCAACAGCAACATGATAAAAATACAAAAAAGTAAAGCACCATTTTTGGAGCATTTCGAAATCAAAATGTTGATGTTCTCCAAGCAAAAAAGTCAACAAACAGTGAAATATTTGCATTTAAATAAATAAGTTTAGGGGGGAAAGTGTAAAAGTAAAATGATAAAAAGAGTGCTCTGATAGATTTTCAAACAAAATGCCCATCATTTCCTGCCGATAAAGTATTACAACAGGCTTGTGAGTTAACATTTATTTAACAAAGTCTAGCTACTTCACAATTTATTTTTAATCTCTGCTTTACACTAGGCGGCTAATTAACGAGCATTTCAATCAGTTTATCCTCCGCAAGTGATTGGTTTATTTTAGAAATAGAAATGGAGTTAAGAATGAGTGAAAACCATATTTACCCTGTAACAGATGAGCTTGCCAGAAACAGCCTAATGACAAACGAAGAGTATTTAGCAGAATATCAGGCTTCGATTAACGACCCCGTCACCTTTTGGGGTGAAAAAGGTAAAATATTGGATTGGAGCAAACCCTATTCAAAAGTCAAAAATACCAGTTACGATCCGGGTCATATTAGTATCAAATGGTTTGCAGATGGCGAGCTAAATGTTTCGGTTAACTGCATTGACCGCCACCTTGCCAGTAAAGGTAATCAGGTGGCAATTCTTTGGGAAGGTGACTCTCCGGATCAGGATCAAAGCATTACCTATAAACAGTTACATAAACGTGTTTGTCAGTTTGCCAATGCATTAAAATATCAGGGCGTAAAAAAAGGTGACGTAGTTTGTTTATATATGCCCATGACCCCCGAGGCCGCAATTGCCATGCTCGCCTGCACGCGCATTGGCGCAGTTCACTCCATTGTGTTTGGTGGTTTCTCACCCGATGCGATTGCCGGACGCATTATCGACAGCAGCGCAATCATGGTTATTACTGCTGATCAAGGGCGCCGTGGCGGACGCACCATTCCGCTTAAAGCGAATGTAGACCAGGCATTGACCAAGGCAGGAACCGAATGTGTGCAGAATGTTATCGTCTTTAAAAATACCGGCGCTGAGGTTAATTGGGTTGCCGGCAGAGATCTGGACTGGCATTTAATTTGCGCGGCTCAGTCAAGTGTATGCCAACCTGAAGCGATGAATGCCGAAGATCCGCTGTTTATTCTTTATACCTCAGGCTCGACGGGCACCCCTAAAGGCGTGCTGCATAGCACGGGTGGTTACCTGGTTTACGCCGCGATGACCTTTAAATATGTATTTGATTATCAGGAAGGTGATATCTACTGGTGCACTGCAGATGTCGGCTGGATCACCGGACACAGTTATCTGGTTTATGGCCCGCTTGCCAACGGTGCAACGACCCTGTTATTTGAAGGTGTCCCCAATTACCCAACCCCGGCACGTATGAGTGAAGTTATTGATAAACATAACGTTTCTATTCTTTATACCGCACCGACAGCAATCCGGGCGCTGATGGCGCAAGGGGATCTGGCAATCCTTGGAACGCACCGTTCTTCACTGCGTCTGCTGGGAACCGTTGGCGAACCTATCAACCCGGAGGCATGGTTATGGTATTACAACAAAATAGGAGACCAACGCTGCCCCGTCGTGGATACATGGTGGCAGACAGAAACAGGCGGCATATTAATTACTCCGCTACCCGGTGCAACAGATTTAAAACCAGGCTCTGCAACGCGTCCGTTTTTTGGTGTCCAACCCGCCTTAGTTGATAATGAGGGGAATATTCTGCAGGGCGCAGCTGAAGGTAATCTGGTGATGCTGGATAGCTGGCCAGGGCAAATGCGTACCCTTTATGGAAACCATGAACGTTTCGAGCAGACCTATTTCTCCACTTTTAAAGGCATGTACTTTAGCGGCGATGGTGCACGCCGTGATGAAGATGGTTATTACTGGATCACCGGGCGTATTGATGATGTTCTCAACGTTTCAGGTCACCGTATGGGGACTGCTGAAATCGAAAGTGCTCTGGTATCTCACCCTAAAATCGCAGAGGCCGCTGTTGTTGGCGTGCCGCACGCGATTAAAGGACAGGGTATCTATGCCTATGTCACCTTAAATGAAGGAGAGTACTCTTCTCCGGAGTTATACGCTGAAGTTAAACAATGGGTGCGTAAGGAAATTGGCGCAATTGCAATACCTGATATAATTCATTGGGCAGAAGGATTACCCAAAACACGCTCGGGTAAAATTATGCGCCGTATTTTACGTAAAATAGCGACCGGAGAAAGTGACTCCTTGGGTGATACTTCTACACTTGCCGATCCAAGTGTTGTTGAGCAACTTATTAAAGAAAAACTCGAAATGAGTTAGCCCGTTCACTTTGCCGGCATTTTACATAGTTCAAACTGGCATATGGGTAGAAGAGCAGATAGACTTCCAAAACATCGTTTTCGGGAGTCTTTTTTATGTCACAAAAAATAAAAATATTAGTTTTAAACGGGCCAAACCTTAATTTATTAGGACAGCGTGAGCCGGAAGTTTACGGTAGTAAAACACTGGATGACATTATTCAGGATTTAACGCAGGAAGCGTTACAGTACAATATTGAACTATCGCACCTGCAATCCAATCGTGAATATGAACTGATTGAAAAAATTCATGATTCCTTCAATAAAATAGATTTTATTATTATTAATCCGGCAGCATTTACCCATACCAGTGTCGCCCTGCGTGATGCTTTATTGGGTGTCAATATCCCGTTTATAGAAGTACACCTTTCTAACGTACATGCCCGTGAAGGCTTCCGCCATCACTCTTATTTATCAGATATTGCACAGGGCGTTATTTGTGGTTTAGGGGCAAAAGGTTACTCTTTTGCTCTACAAAGTGCGCTATTTAAACTGGGAGCCTGATTTTAGAAGAGGATAATATTTAAAAAGCCCAACAATTGACAGTTGGGTTTTTTAATCGGAAAGTAATTCTCTTAACGTCCTGCCTGCGGAAAGTCGCCCATCATGATCTGTAAAACAGATTGCATTTTCGCGCTTCTGTTCGCATCCTGCGTATCCGCCAAATCAACAAAGCCCTGCATTGCTGAACGCCAGTATACTTTTTTCAGATCCTTACTAATCACATTTAGCAAAAAGGTTCCCTTGCGGTAGCGGGGGGCATCTATCCCCTTGGCATTCACTCCCGGTAACAAACCAAAACGCTTTTCAATCACCCTGTCCGCGGTATCATCTTCAAGGGCAAACAAAAAACCAAGCACAACATCAGCTTGAAGAGGATTTTCCTGATAGACATAACCTTTATTCGCTAAATAACGAATTATTTCACCACGGATATGCTCTTGAAGCTGTTTTTCACTTTGATTATCAATCGCCGATAAAACCAGGTTATATTGATTTTTCCAGGTAAAGCTTGTGAAAGCGGGCAAGGCATCCGCCGGGTTGGCACTGCTGACCACGGTAATACGCTGCGCTTTTTTCTGCGTTGCAGCTTGTTTTGATTCCCTATCTGAGGATGAAGTGCTGCACCCCGTAACGCTTAACAGAGAGGCCAATAAACCAGCCAGTAATAGTTTTTTTCTCATACTTTCCCCCAGTCAATATTAACTCTCAATAACCAATGAAGCAGCCTTTTGTACAACTTCTATGCCTGAACCTGAAATGTGAGCGTTTTCGCTTAAATGGCGACGCCAGGCGCGCGCCCCCGGAACGCCTTGAAATAATCCTAGCATATGACGGACAATATGATTTAAATATGCACCATCACTGAGCTGTTGCTCAATATAAGGATACATTTTTTCTAATACTTCAAAACGGGACAAAATGGTAGACTGATCGCCAAACAGACGCTGATCAACCGAGCTCAATAAATAGGGGTTGGCGTAAACCTCTCTGCCCAGCATCACACCGTCAAGATATTGCAGATGTGTTTCGCATTCATCCAGAGTTTTGATCCCGCCGTTAATCGCAATGGTCAACTGCGGGAAATCTTTTTTCAGCTGATAAACACGTTCATAATCAAGCGGTGGGATATCGCGGTTTTGCTTTGGGCTTAAACCACTTAACCAGGCTTTTCTTGCATGCACAATAAAGGTATCACAACCTTTGTCTGCAACTGTGCGCACAAAGTCACACAGAAACTCATAGGAATCCAAATCATCGATACCGATCCGTGTTTTCACCGAAACAGGTAACCCGGTTGCGTCCTGCATCGCTTTTACCGCATCACCAACCAAGTCCGCTTCAGCCATCAAACAGGCACCAAATCGTCCGTTCTGAACACGATCAGAGGGGCAACCGACATTTAAATTAATTTCATCATAACCGCGCTCTTTGCCCGCTAATGCAGACCTGGCCAGATCGGCCGCTGCAAAACCACCCAGCTGTAAGCACACAGGATGTTCAGCATCATCTTTTCGTAAATAATCCCCTTTCCCGTATAAAATAGCCCCGGTAGTGACCATCTCACTGTATAACAGGGTATTTTTACTCATCACCCGGTGGAAATAACGGCAATGCCTGTCCGTCCAATCGAGCATCGGGGCAATGGAAAAGCGGTTTGATGGGTAAACACTCGTAGTTACTGGCGTAGACTGTTGTTTTAGTGCATTATTAAGCAGCATGTTTTATACTCATTTCTGTACGTTTCTGCGTATTTTCCACCCCAAGGTGTCCCTCAAGTGTCCCAATAAAATAATGGAGACACCATTTAAGGAGTTGATATGGCTACAATACAAAAGCGTATAAGTAAATCCGGGAAAGTATCATATCAAGCAAAAATTAGGCGTAAATCGAAAGGCAAGATTATACACCAACAGAGTAAAACTTTTAACAAAAAGAAAAACGCAGAATTGTGGATCCGCAACATAGAAGCTAAGTTAGATGATCCTCGGGAGCTCAATAAAATCAAGCACACCGGAATAACGGTCGGACAGGTTTTAAAAGTATATCAAGAAGATTTTTCTATACTTAGACAAGCTGGTAGAAGTAAAAAAGCAGACTTAAAACGCCTTCAAGATACTGATATAGCTGAATTAGATGCTATACAACTAACCAGTGCAGATATTATTACCCATTTAATGTCGAGATTAGAAATTGACGGTGTAAAGCCTCAGACTGCAAACAATGACGTTGTGTGGTTAAGAGTCGCTTTTAAAGCAGTAAAAGCCAAAAAGGGGTGGCCATTGGCGGTTCAATCCATTGAAGACGCAATCATAATTGCAAAAAGTGAAAAATTAATATCACGCTCAAAAACAAGAGATAGAAGACCGACTTCAAATGAGCTAGATAGATTAGATGCTTATTTCAAAGTAAAAGATCTAAAATCCAGCATCCCGATGAGGGAAATCATGTGGTTTGCAATACACTCATCAAGAAGACAGGAAGAAATAACCAGAATAGAATGGAATGATAATGACGATCAAGCAAAAACGGGATTAGTCAGAGATCTAAAACACCCGCGCGAAAAAAAGGGAAATCATAAACGCTTCAAATATACCAATGCAGCTTGGGAGATTATAGAACAACGAAATCAGCACATAGAAAGCCGATTTATTTTTCCCTACAACTCTAAAACAATAGGATCAAAATTTACAGATGCATGTAAAGTGTTAGAAATAGTTGATCTCCACTTCCATGATCTAAGGCATGAAGCAACTAGTCGATGTTTCGAAGCAGGCCACTCAATACAAGAGGTTCAATTAATCACATTGCATGATTCATGGGATGTCCTTAAACGATACACACACCTTAGACCTGAAGATATGTCTGCAAAGTTGTAAGTTGTACTGGTTTAAGTTGTACACCTTTAGGTGCATTAGGTTTGGATTGAGAATGACATTTTTGAAATCAGGATGATGTTAGATCTTAGATTTCATGAGTTCCTCGGATTGCATGCTATCGGGAAGAAGCGAGCGTGGCGATAGCTTAAATTTGAACGTTCTGACACTGTTGATGGTACCAAGCTGAAGCTTTTTATTCTCTAACATCAATTTTCAGCCAAAGAAAAAAGGTTTGGATTCCCCGTTTTTTCATTGTTCATGCTTCTAAATATTTTTCCGTTTGTTCGTATTATTCTTTGTCTATTTCGCCGTTAGCGTAACGTCGTTTGATTATCTCTATTGGGGTTTCTTTTCTTTCTATTCGACCAGGTGATTGATTACGCCATACAAATGCACTTGATTGTTTGTTAAGAATAGTGATATTTGCATGCTCATCGCTGGCGCGATCAGCCAAGCCATAACAAATATGTAGTGGCAACAGATGCTCTTCACGCGGGTGACAATACCTAGCATAAGGCGCTTTAACCCAATTTACCATCCTTTCATGTCGTTCTGTTTCAGACAACTTTTTATCAGTTAGGCTTGTACGCAGCCAATGTTCAAATTCATGGTTTTTCTTCCTGTTATCCTGCGTATTAGCAGAAAAAAATTCCCTCATATTGTGAAATGAGAAACCAGAGCCAATCACTAAAAGATTATCGTAATCAAGTGACTGTAACGCTTTTCCGATTGCCAGATGTTGATTAGCATCGAGATTATTGACTAATGAAAGTTGAATGCTGGGAATATCAGCTTCTGGATACATCAACATTAATGGCACATACAAACCGTGATCATAACCTCGCTGATGATCTAATTTCACGGGTATTTTTGCCTGCTTTAAAGCTTGCTGTACTTTTACAGCCAACGTTGGCTCACCCGGACAGGGGTATTGCAACTGATATGTTTCTGGCGGAAAACCAACATAATCGTAGATCATTTTAGGCTTCATGCTGGCGGTAATGGTGGCGACTGCCTCTTCCCAATGTGCGCTAATCAGCAAAATGGCACTTGGTTTTTCTAGCCTGTCAGCCAGCGACTTTAAATAAGCGACCAGCTGCGCATGGCCAGGGTCATTAAGCAGTGGCATCGGGCCACCGCCATGGGAAATAAAAGCGATGTTTAGGTTGTGCATATTTGCTCCAGGAAGGTTCAATGACGACAATTTATTAAATTGTGTAAGGCCCAACAGGCACTATCCCTCCAGGGTTTAGCGCCTTTATAGAATAGTAACCCGCTTTGATATGATCTAGGCTCACCGTTTCCGCAATACCATCAAGGGATAAAATGCGTTGCATATAAGCATGCAAAGAAACCATCTCTTTAATCAGGTTACGGTTACATTTGAATAAACCATGATAAGCGGCATCAAAGCGCACCAGTGTGACAAATAAGCGAATGTCACTTTCGTTAAGTTGATCGCCAAACAGATACTGACGACCATCGCTGAGACGCTCCTCAATTATGTCCAGCATAGTAAATACTTGCTGATAAGCTTCTTCATATGCAGCCTGAGTCGTTGCAAATCCAGCCTGGTATACACCGTTATTCAGTTGCTTATACAATGCCACATTGAACGCATCAATATCCTTAGCCAATTCGTCTGGAAATAGATTGACGTTGCTCGCCACTAAATCTGAAAAGGCGGTATTGAGCATACGTATAATGTCAGCTGATTCATTGTTTACTATGGTGCCGCTTTGCTTATCCCACAATACAGGTACAGTTGCCCGACCGGTAAAATCGGGATCGGCCTTAGTATAGAGTTGATGCAGAAATTCAGCACCATTGATTGGATCTGCGTTCGCACCATCAAATCCACCAAACTGCCAGCCTTGGTTGCCAAGCTGAGGGTTGACCACAGTGATATCAATCATATCCTGTAAGCCTTTCAGCTGGCGTACCATTAATGTGCGCGATGCCCAAGGGCAGATCAAAGCAACATACAGGTGATAGCGGCCTTTTTCTGCTTTAAAGCCGCCAATACCTGTTGGGCCGGCTTGACCATCGACAGTGATCCAATTGCGAAATGATGAAGTTTGGCGAATAAAACGCCCTTGTTCGTCTTTTGCCTGCACGGGGTGCCAGTTTTCAGTCCATTTGCCATTAATTAACATCGTCGTATTCTCACTTTTGTTTAATTATTTAGAGTGGTACCACTGACTTTCCCGTGGCATTTAATAGATTCGAATAACAACGTTAACTGTTCAATTTTTTAAAAAGTAAATTATCAAGACTTAGACGACCACCGCCTTGTACAGCTAAGGCAGCCAGTGCAACAAAAAGTGTTAACCCGTATTCATAACCGTTGTTGCTCATAAACAGTCCATTGCCAATATGCACTGTAAAAATTGCCACCAACATGGTGAATGCGGCAATCACTGCGGCCGGACGGGTAAGCAGTCCTAGTAATAGTGCCAGACCACCAAAGAACTCGGCACTGCCGGCAAGTAATGCCATCAGATAACCAGGAGTGATTCCAATACTTGCCATCCATTGACCTGTGCCGTCCAAGCCGTAGCCACCGAACCAGGCAAACAATTTTTGTGCCCCGTGTGCTGCCAAAATTAAGCCGATTGGTGCGCGAAGTATTAAGCCAGCAAGTCCAGCATGAGATTCCAATATTTTTATCAATGAAGTTTTCATCGTTTATTCCTCTGTAAAATTATTCAGATTATGTTTGCTTTATAATGTCCCTATTTGATGGGATGATTACACTTTACTATCAACAAAAATAAAGAGTAAGATAGGTAATGTTGAATAATTAACAATAGAATGTTGATAATATCATTGGGATTGATGCGAAGGATGAGTAATGGATAGAATTGACACCATGCGCGCATTTGTAACGGTAGCGACAGAAGGCAGTTTCAGTAATGCTGCAACAACCTTACAACTATCACCGCAATTAGTTAGCAAGTACGTTTCTAAGTTAGAAGAGCGACTTGGTGTGCGTTTACTTAACAGGACGACACGTAGCGTTGCCCTCACCGAAGCCGGCACACACTATTTACAACATGCACAACAAATATTATTAAGTATTGATGAAATGGACTCCCAGCTAGGCGGCTTGCAGCAAAACCCCAAAGGAACGCTGAAAATAAGTGCCCCGGTATCATTCGCATTAAAGCACATGGCCAGATTAGTTACTGATTTCCAATCACACTACCCTCTGGTCAATGTCGATCTGCAACTTAACGACCGTAAAGTAGACATTGTTGACGAAGGTTTCGATGTCGCACTTCGCATTGGCCACCTAAAAAGCTCTTCGCTGATAGCCAAGTATGTCGCGCCCATTCGCTTGATTTTATGCGCTTCGCCCGAGTACCTTAAGCAGCATGGTACTCCCAGACGACCTGAAGATCTTAAAGACCACCGTTACTTGCATTACAGTTACATGGAAATGGAGGGTAAGGAAGAAACCTACCCGTGGCTAAAGGCAAAAAATAGTGAGCGCGGTGGTGAATTCCATAGCAATAATGGTGATGTGCTGGTTGATGCCGCCATAATCGGCGCGGGTTTAGTTTTGCAACCAACATTTATTGCAAGTGAGGCAATCAGCAGCGGCAAGCTGATCATGGTATTGCCTGAGTGCGAACCAGACCCAGTAGGTTTATATGCCGTTTATGCCCACAGAAAATTATTGCCGAATAAAGTCCGCTGCTTTATCGATTTCATCGAAGGTTATTATGGTACGCCGCCATACTGGGACAAACCTATAATGAACAATCAACCGCATACGGCTCTTTGAATTACAACAAGGAAAAAACATAGCGTATGTAAAATCCGAGAGCTTTTGATAATTGGTTTCTCAAGCATTTAACGCTTTATTCAATTAACAAATGTTTTTGAATACAGTAGATAACACTGCCAATAAACAGACGCCTGGTGAATCTAGATAACTCTTTCCACTTTGAATTCATTCCAATCTAAGATTCAAAGTTATAGGACTTAGTCTGAAGGTTTTCTCCCCCCCCCTCTATAAGTTTTATAGAAGAAAAAACGATCGGGCCGCCAATGGCTCCGATCGTTTTAGAATTAACTTTGAAGGGATTCTTTATGTTTCTTTTTGCGGCGATTTATCATTAAACTTTGATACCAATAGTTGATCAAGAGAGAGTTTACCGGCCCCCTGAAATACTAATGATAAACAGGCAGCGAGTAGGATTAGTGCAAATTCATAGCCTTTATTCGTCACGAATAAACCATTGCCGATATGAACAGACATCGCTATTATCATCGTAAAAGCCGTTACTATAGCAGCGGGGCGTGTTAGTAATCCAATAAGCAATGCGAGACCACCAAAAAATTCTGCACTACCTGCCATCAATGCCATTAAATAACCAGGTTCAAAACCAATGCTTGCCATCCATTTACCAGTACCTTCCAGGCCATAGCCACCAAACCAGCCGAACAATTTTTGAGCGCCATGTGCGGCTAATACCAATCCCAGAGGGACTCGTAAAACAAGTGCAGATAAACCTGCATTTGATGAAAGTATTTTATTTATCATGATCGTTTCTCTATTTTTAACCTGTGCTTGTTGATTTAATTAAGCGTGTTTACTAATTGCTTCCACTCAGAAGTATTCTGATAGTAGGCAGCATGTGAAAGATGTTTAGATCCATTAGCAGTTTCAGCTATCAATGTCGGGTAGCCTTGAACCTGATAGTGATCCATTAGTCGATGGCTTGCTTGTACTAGCTCCGTTACCTTTGTTTCAGTTTGTTGCATCTTTTCCTGCCAGTGTGTTTTATCCAAACCATAAGATAGTGCAATCTCTTGTAACGTCTCCTGCAATTCGACCTGCTTGCCGTACTGAAAATGTGCTGTTTGAATTGCTTTGAGCATGCTCAAAGTATTCACACCATTTTCTTCTGCAACCACTATTGCAGCTATCGCAAGATAGGAATCAAAAATCACGTTTTCAGCACTTTTCAAACGTGCTTTATATGTGGCAGCAAACACCGCGCCAGTAAGATTTTCGATCTGTTCATCACTTTTTAGAATGTGCTCTTTAAATGACGGTGTGATAACTTGCCGGTTGATCATGCCGCCGGGGTGATAAATCAGTTCGACGTTATCAGATGCTTGCAATGTTTCCAGTAATGCGGTGGCGCCATAGCACCAACCGCACATTGGATCATAAAAATAATGAACCTTTACCATTTCATTTCTCCCGTATGAACTTTTGCGCCAATGGCCAGTGATAATGATGTTGGATCAGCGTACTTCGCCGACATTTTTTCTATCAGCTCGGCACTGTTTTTACTGTTTGCTTTAGCTGTTTTAAAATCGTTAATATAACCTTGAGAATAGCCAATGGTTTCTGCGCTTAAATTCGTACCAGCCTTCATGTGCCCCGGAATAACCACTTCAGGTTTTAGGGCCAGCATCTCAGTTAACTGAGCTGACCATGCTTTAATCGATTCATCTGTTTGTGTATCCGCCATCCATAGATGCATATTTCCAAAAACACTGACATTGCCAAGAATCGCCTTGTTATCCGGGATCCATAAATAGGGGCGGTGAGCTAATAAGTCTTGTGTGCCGCGAATTTCAATTATATGTCCATCTACGGTCAGCGTGTTCTGCGTATAAGCTTCCGGAACTACTGGTTTTACAGGCGCATTGGCCGCAAGCTTAGGGCCCCAGAATGCCAGTTTCTTTTGCAGTTTTTCCTCAATAACCGCTTTAACTGCCGGGGTTGTTAAAATATTTGCTTTAGGAAATAACTCATGCAGCACTTCTGCGCCAAAGTAGTAATCGGGATCTGCCTGACTAATAAAGATTGTTTTCAATTCCTTACCAGAATCCAATACCTTTGCCGCAATGCGTAGCGCATCTGCCTTGCTAAAACCGCTATCAACCACCATCGCTTCGGTTTCGCCATAAACGACTGTCGAGTTGACGTTAAAACTGCCCGGCCCCGCGTTATAGACATCAAGTGTCAATTTATTGCTGTCTGCCAGCGCCGTATTTGCTGTTAATAATGCCGCAGTTAATATGCTTAATTTTTTCATTATAATCTCCTTGAGAGGTTGTTATTGAGTACGGGGATAATAATAGGTGATTGTTATGTTCAGAAAAATACCTTAAAGTGAGCACCTTTGTTTCTTAAATCGAGCAAATAGATGGATAGACTCACCGCTGCCAAGGTCTTTATTGACGTTGCTTATTCGCGCAGCTTTACCGCTACTGCTGAGAGGTTGAACATGTCCCGGCCAATGGTAACGCGTCATATCGAGGCGATGGAAAATTGGCTACATGTACGACTACTGCACCGTACCACGCGAAAAATTTCCCTGACCACAGCGGGGGAAAGCTGTTTGAGTGATGTTGAGGTATGGCTCGCGCAAGCTGAACATTTAGGCGCTTTGGCGGCACAGGGCGAAGAACTGTCCGGCAGCATACGCATTGCGACCAGTATGTCGTTTGGTTTTTCACAATTGATTCCCGCAGTCACTGCGTTTATGTCGCGTTACCCGAAGGTCAATGTTGATATTGACGTACAGGATTCGGTTGCCGACCTCGTTGAACAACGGGTTGATTTGGCGGTCCGGATTGCTTCGGAGCCAGATCCGACACTTATTGGTAAACCGATTGCCACCTGTGATTCTGTATTAGTGGCCTCACCGAATTATTTGCAGGGAAAGCCTGCCATAAAAAAACCTTGCGATTTAACCGAGCATGATTGTCTTGGTTATAAGAATTTCGAACGAAATCTCTGGCACTTATCGCGAAAAGATCAATTTGAATCGGTGAATATTCAATGTCGTTTAACAGCTAATGAAGCAACAACACTGCTTCACGCTGCTATTTTGGATGCAGGAATTTCTATGCAACCCTGTTATTTGGCCAATCGTTATATTAACGAGGGGGCGCTAAGTGCCGTACTACCGGATTGGAAACCGAACGATTTAAAAATTTATGTGTTGTACTCATCTAGAAAGCATCTTTCTCCGCCTGTCAGGGCATT
Source organism: Psychromonas sp. (assembly GCF_041586535.1). GTDB lineage: Bacteria > Pseudomonadota > Gammaproteobacteria > Enterobacterales > Psychromonadaceae > Psychromonas. Next base: position 16,642 of record NZ_JBFGZY010000054.1, read on the forward strand.
AATTGATCATTTGGATGAATATTTTCGGCAGCATCCTTGGTAAATAGAAAAGTGAGCACAATGATTATCACGTATTGCCTTCTGTCCCATGCTTACTTCACTGGGAGCTTGCGGACGTGTTAGCCACGACGCTTGAAATCAGGAAAAAGCGAGTATCATCTTATTTAGACATAAATCTGAAAAAATTAGTTTAGATACTTAGTAATTCACTTTGGCTAAATTGTTTTTGCACCCAACCAACTTAACGTAATTACTCAGTGGCGGATCGTGCCACTGAAATAACTGCACTTTTGTTCATGGTTAGTGGCAGAAAGGCCGTGATGGAAAACTCCCAAAAGATTTCTTTGCGCAACAGGTTGGAATCATCACCAACTCACATATCCATTCAAATACCAATCAAATTCGGAGTTCTAGTTGTTGTATCAGCAATCATCGCAGGTATTTTTTGCCTGAGAATCAAACACGTTACCTCGACTATCAATAGAAAACGTACAGCACGCTCACCACCTTTATTTTCTAACCATTATTTGTGCTGTTCGAGGATGTAATTCAGTTCTATTTAGGGTAACTTTCTCATGGTAAATACCACCTACTTAAGTTCTTATGTCATATCTCTGGATGCAATTCTAAATTAACATGGATCTTGTAAGGTTTGCTCATTGATAGCTTGCTTCGTCGCCGACACCCATTCATCACTGTTTGCACCAACAACGCATTCGCCATCGACACGCATTGATAAACGAATGAGGCAACGCCTAGTTACTTCTGTGAAGTCATCTTCAGGTAAAAATCTAACCGAATCAATCAAGGCCTGACAGTGTGGAGTTGTTTGTTTTGTTAGCACATAGTAGACCCACTTTCCATGTTTTTGAGGGGTAAGCAAACCTGCTTTGTATAACATTTTCAGGTTGCGAGAAACGTTATATTGTGTATCGTCAATTACATCCATAGCTTCAGCAACCGTGACTCTTTGGTCTACATGAAGTAAGAGCCAAAACAAGCGTAACCGATTAGGTTCTGATAGTGCCTTCAGTGCATCAATATATTTCTCATCCATAACAAGCCTCTTTAATTGAACTAAGATATTTTTGAGTAATTATATCCATAACGATACGAAAGGCTATTTCAACATGTATCTAGTCATCATGTGTACGATATATCCCAAATATCAATTGATTAATGATTCGATTTAGACGCTTATTGTCAATAACTTTTTCTGAATATTTTATGGCATTTTCGATATCGAAATCATTAAACTTACTTTTTCTTTCTCCTAGCAATGCCAGAAAAAACGAAGCGCTAAATTCAGGATGCCCTTGTACCGTAAGAACTTGATCTTGATGCATAGATAATAGAGACAGCGATTGTCCTTTTTCAAGTCCACCATAATTTTTATACAAATTGGTACTATAAACATCTAATCCCCACCCATTAGTTGAGCGTTCTACAATACCACCTAGTGCTTGGATAATAAGTTGGTGTCCAAAGCAAACACCAAATAATTTTTTCCCACTAGCAAATGCCTGTTGAACAAATAATATTAGCTCAGATATCCACGTAAACTCATCTAAAACACTGGCTATAATCATCAAAGGTATTTGTTAATATCTTCGGTACGTTCCCGCACATTAATATGCCAACTTTCATATTAAAACTATCAGTGAGCGCCACTCAGTTGAATGGCGCAATTTAGTTACATAAGGTATTGGAATATTATTCCACCAATAATTGCAGTAGTTAATACGATTCCAACAAAAGCAATTACGGCTTTTCTTTTAAGAACCGATGAAACCAGAGCTATTTCAGGTAAACTAGCACCTGTTCCACCAATAATTAGTGCTAAAGCAGGCCCTAGCCCCATACCTTTCAAAATTAGTACATTTAACAACGGGATAGCCATTTCAATACGCAGGTAAAGTGGCACACCAATAACCGCTGCGATAACTATTGATTGTATATCATCACCACCAACATATTTTTCAACTAACTCTGCGGGTAAATATGCGGCTGATAAACCACTAATCAAAGCTCCCAATAAAACATATGGAATGATTCGTTTAAACAATGCCCAAGCAGATTGTAACGCGTTGTTAAGTCTTGATGAAGGTAGCGACTCAATAACCAAAGTTGCTGATGAATCACAATTCATGCTTACGCTGCTATAGGATTCCTGTGGTGTTTTCTGACTGCCACAGTCACCACCAGAGTTCGTATTATCTGCATTGCATGTATTTGAAGTATGATTAGAACCTCCACAACCTGATGTTGGTTTTACATCATCTAATTCATCCCCTCGTTTAATTTCATTCCTCCACGGAGATTTGGAAATTAGCCACCCACCTAAAACGGCAGCACAAAATGTTATTACCAAATACGTAATGGTTATCTTCAATCCAAACGTAGCATAAATCATAGCTAACACTATGAAATTACATAAAGGCGCTGAGATTAAGAAACTTAACACTGTGCCTAAAGACACTCCCATTTGTGCCATTCCCATGGTAACAGGGACGACGGCAGCACTGCAAAAAGGCGTTAACATACCAAAGCTTGCGCCGAGCAACGATCCCCATTTTTCATGCTTAGTGATTTTTTTCTGAAGTTTATCTTGCGGGATATATTCTCGCATTAAACCAGTAAGAATAGACACAACAGCAATAATAGCGACCAGTCCTCCTCCCACATGAATAAACTCATTAAGTGCAATCATCAGTTTTTCTGTATTCAAAATATTACCTCATTCATTCGCTTTAAATTAAAAACTCATGATAAGCACAAAAGCGCATTTGTGCAAGTGTTATTATGGGAAATAATATTTACGTAAAAATTCGATAGTCTGTTTAATCAATGCCATAGGGTATTGTGGTTAATTGCTGATCAAATGCAACGACAGGAGATCATCTCTCTTATCTTTTTCAAGAGTACAATTATGTGGCGACTGAGCGAAGATCGTGAGAAAGAACAGAAATATAATTCTTTATTCCAAGAGATTGTACACCCTTCTTTGTTAGGGGGAGGGGATAACCCCTGACTTGAATAGCATGTACTTCATGAGCACCGAGAGTTAGATTGTTCCTATTAACTTTCTTCTAACCTATTTGTTTAGAGTTACAACTCTAAGCCATTTTTGTCCAAAAAAATTAGAGCCTATTTCCAAGCTGCATAACCATTCATTTTTACTATTGAAAATAGGTGCACCATTTTGCTGCGTATTCCGGCGAAGGTGAACACTGATTCCGGTTCAACGTGAACACCTGATCTTTCAATGCATTGCCCGATCTATTTTTTACCCTAAGTGTTCATCATGGGTCAAGGTATTTAGTTTTTTCCGCATTGATTCTCCTTTCAGTTTTAAGCGGTGTGAGTTGTGCATTAGCCGATCTAAAATGGCATCAGCCAATGTGTTATCTCCTATCATTTCATACCACTGCTCAGTCGGTAACTGGCTGATAATGACCGTTGACGAAGTGCCGTGGCGATCATCCATTATCTCCATCAGATCATTACGCTGTGCTGCTTTTAGCGGCTCTAATCCCCAATCATCTAATATCAGCAGATCTGTCTTGGCTAAGTTTTTTAATACCTTGCTGTAAGTACCATCTGCTTTCGATTGAGTTAACTCCAGCATCAACCGGGAGATCCGATAATAACGAGTGCTGAAGCCGTTCATACAAGCCGAATGCCCTAAAGCACAAGCTATGTATGTTTTCCCACTGCCGCATGGTCCTGTGATCAGCAGGTTTTGTGCTTTTCTTAACCAGTCACATTGAGTTAATGCTGCGATCTGAGATTGCTGAATTCCTCGTGGATGTTGATAGTCGATATCTCTTATATTGGCGGTGAGTTTTAACTTAGCTGTGCGCAGCAGTCGTTGTTGTTTTCGGTTGTCCCGCTCTAATTTTTCGCTTTCAATCAACAGGTGGATCCGTTCGTTAAAAGAAAGCCCTTCATAGGTGCCGGGCTGTTCAGATTGGGTTTGCAATGCCTGGGCCATACCGCTGAGTTTCAGTTGGCGAAGTTGTGATAAAGTCTGGTCGATCATCATAATTATCCTTATTAATGAAAGCATTTAGGGCCGCGAACATTTTCATGATCTTGAGGTAGCGTAATGCTTTTCTCCGCCATATCACGCGGCAGTTTATCCTGATTGCTGCCCAGAATGGCTTTGATGTTTTTCAGCTTCACAAGTGCTTTCTGATTAGCAATCGCACAAGCATTATTCAAGCGATCTGCCGGATAGGAGCGCGTTAAATTAAGTAACCCTAAACAGACTCGATATGCCTGTTCCGGATGCGCTTTGCGCTCGAGCTGATCTGATACCCAACGCAGTACTTCCGGGCCGATATCCATTGCCCAGTTTTTAAGGCGGCCCGGGGACCACTGCTGGTGCTTGGCATGTTTTTTCGGCATATGTCCTGGTTCGGTTGTTGTGCCTGGATAATGCTTTCTGACATGGCTGGCAAGCAGATGTGTTTTAAAATAGATCTGCACCAGTTTATCGCCAACATGCAGTTCAACTTTTTCACCAACCAAATGATGCGGCACAGAGTACAGATGCTGGTCATACAGGATGTGATAATCGATGTTAACTTTAGCTATTTTAATATCGACATACTGATAGGGATGAGCCGGTAATGCACTGAGCAGAGGCTTATCCAGCTGCTCAAACCATTGCAGCCGGTTGCCCGGCAGTTGTTTAAATGGCTTTAAATTAACTTCTGTTAACAACGAGGCGATACACTGATTAAGCTCAGCCAATGAGAAAAAGGTATGGTGGCGTAATCGCGCGAGGATCCAACGTTCAATAATTTGCACACCTACCTCAGCCTTTGACTTATCCTTGGGCTTGTATGGCCTGGCGGGTACAACGGCTACGCTGTAATGCTCTGCGAGCTGCTGGTAACTTGGATTTAACTCAGGTTCATAGCGACATGCCTTGCTGACCCCACTGCGCAGGTTATCCGGCACAACCATAACCGGTGTGCCACCTATAAACTCGAAGGTGCGTACATGACTGGCAAGCCAGTCCGGTAGGCTTTGACTCCATGTGGCTTCGGCATAGGTATAATTTGAAGCGCCAAGCACTGCAACGAAGATCTGAGCGTATCTTACTTCTCCGGTTGCCGGTGAAACTACTGGCATGGTTTGTCCGGCATAATCAACGAACAGTTTATCACCGGCTTTATGTGTCTGACGCATAGAGCGTTTCTGCTTTTTAGCCCAGTTTAAATAACGGTCGCAGAACTGCGAATAACTTAAGCAGCGATTCGGGTATTGTTGGCAGTATTCCTCCCATAACAACAGCTTCGTTACGCCCTTGGCTTTCAGTTCTTTATGTATCTCAGGCCAGTCCGGTATTTGGAAACGACCGACAGCGCGGGTATCGGCTTTGGGATAAAACAGCTTGGCTAGTTCGGTATCATCCAGCTCATCCGGTAACGGCCAGGAAAGGGATAACGCCTTCGCGTTGGTAAGTAATTTTTGAATAGCACCAACACTTATTTTGGTGCTGGCATTGATCTGACGAACGCTGAGATTTGCCTCGAAGCGCAGTCTTAAAACTTCTCTGATTTTACGCATTGCGATCCTATTTGCAGCCATACCCATTCCTTAATATAAAAAAGAGTAAATATGGCAGTTAAAGGTTTTAAAAATCAATGCGTTGAAAGACATTCTGGTTGATGGTGAACAGTCATTCCGGGATGGTGAACACCAATTCCGGAAAATAAGGTAAAAGTGTTCACCTTGAAACCGGAATCACTGTTCACGTTAAACCAGAATTGGTGTTCACGTTGCGCCGGAATGACCGTTCACGTTAGGCCGGAATATGCATTTGCTTGCTACTGGGAGTTTTCGGGTGTGACTATCACGCTCAGTGTCGGGAAGAAGCGTGCATGTAAATTTTTATTAGCAGAGGTGCTTTGATTAATAGATCGCCTTAGGAATTGCACAAGTTCCACATTCTCAAATCGTTAATACTTTGAAAATAAATAATTATTTTATTGTAGTTTGCATTTAT
>NZ_JBFGZY010000055.1:0-22445 GCF_041586535.1 Psychromonas sp.
ACTAAAAGTGCGACTCAATATTACTGACTAAAACTAAAGTACCGAAATACTTTTGTTATTCTGAATTAACTGCGATTGAACAAGTTCATTCGCTACGTTAATCATTGAAAGATAAACACCTTTCAATGTTATTAATGAATTAATTCGTGTGTCATTCTATTGATATAGTGCCTAGTAACTAGGACTTATTTGAAATCATATCAACAATGAATGTCCACACAGATTGTTTGATTAAATTGTTAAAGAGCGTGCCTTTCGGCCAGGCGGCGTATAATACGCGCCTTTCGAACTTAGTCAAGGTTTATTTATTTAATGTTTTATAAAAGCAACCAACACTTCCAAAACATTAAATCCTATTCTTTTCAATTGCTTAACACCCTTAAAAAGCTTCCTTTTTTGTTCTCGTAAGCGGCTTGACTTGCGTCGTTCCCGTTTCCGTGGATGCGCATTATAGGGATCCGGATCACATTGGCAAGTGTTTATTTGCATTGTTAGCAATTAAAACACCATATGCTCATTTACCAGACAACATGCTTTAAAAACATACACTGGAATGAGGGTCTCTGCTGTTTTTTTATTCCAGGCAGTGAATTCTCTTTGCCGAAACTACCATTGATGTGATTTTTAATACTGTTTTTAAATATTTTACTTTATCCAATCCCCCTGCAACCAACTTTTGCTGCAATTACAGTTAAAGATGTCTGGATCAGAGGATTCAAACTGAAAGGCACTTAGCCCAAAAGAGGTGTCAGCAGATTTGAAATAAGACGAACCTCACGTTCGCGCTATGTTATAACTTTTTTATCTAAAAATAGATTAAACATTCTTTAACACTACTGTAACTTAGCTGTTCAACAGTACTTAATACCATTTAGGAGAGGTTAGTGAATGAATAAACCACAAAGAGAGATCACCCTGCGTTTTTTAGCTGAACCTCAAGATGTTAATTTTGGTGGAAAAGTACATGGCGGATCAGTCATGAGGTGGATCGATCTCGCGGCATATGCCTGCGCGGCCGGCTGGAGCGGTCATTATTGCGTGACAGCTTATGCTGGCGGAATAAGATTTGTCTCCCCTATTCATGTTGGTAGTCTGGTTGAGGTAGAGGCGAAAGTTATCTACACGGGCAACTCCTCGATGCATATTGCCGTGGAGGTTAATGCCTGCGATCCAAAATTTTTGAACAGACGCCTAACCACGCACTGCATTGTGATTATGGTGGCAGTAGATGAACATGGCAATTCAGTCAGCGTTCCTGCCTGGGTACCGGAAACAGAAGCTGACATAAAACAGAATAAAACAGCCCGTAAGCTTATGGATATGCGCAAAAAAATTGGTGAAGAGATGCAGCTATTTGTAGAGCAATAAAGTTTCGACAACTCATACCGCCAATTAATAAAATTAAATAATTTGCTTTCCCTGAAATAAATAAGGCAGCCTAAAAATCGCTCTGGCAGGGCGTGTTAGCGGAGGAATAGAGATCTCTTTCTGGCTGGCACAACGCTGAATGAGCAATTTTCGGGCTGCTCTGGTGTTTGTTTTATGAACTACAAGACGATCCGGGTTAACTGGAAATTAATTATCCTGCTGCTAACTTATCGGATTTGTTATTCAACATTAAAGCGCCAGATTAGTTAGCGGTAATTTCTTTGTCATATTAAAGCAATCAATGTACTTCCCGGCGCCAGTCTCTTCATTTCTTAGTACTCTGACGAGAAAAAATCTCCTATGATTAACTCTGTAAGGTTAAATAATTGATTGATTATGAAATTTTTTTTTGGTCTTTCCGGTCACTTGGATAACGAACACTTTTTTGGATTTCAGGAAAATTATCAATGGATAAGAAAAAAATAATTATTATCGTTTTAGCAGCGCTGGCACTGTGGTTAGTTTTTGATTTCAGTGATCAGCTGACACTGGAAAATGCCAAAAACCAACAAACTCAACTTAACAACTATATAAGTAACAACTTTTCAGTTGCCAGTATATTATATTTCCTCTTATATATTGTAGCCACGGCCCTTTCCGTCCCCGGCGCAACTATTTTAACCCTAATCGGCGCTGCATTATTCGGCTTTTGGTGGAGTGTTTTATTAGTTTCATTTGCCAGTACTATCGGTGCCACACTGGCTTTCTTATTCAGCCGTTATCTGCTCAGAGACTGGGTACAAGCTAAATTTGGCAGAAAACTACAGGCGCTTAATCAGGGAATTGAAAAAGACGGGGCACTTTATCTACTTACTCTAAGATTGATTCCCATTTTCCCTTTTTTTGTAATCAACTTATTAATGGGCTTAACCCCCATTTCGACAAAAAAATATTATCTGTTTAGCCAAATCGGTATGTTTCCTGCGACTGTCGTTTACCTCAATGCCGGTACTCAGCTTGCTGCAATTCAGTCATTATCCGATATCCTTTCCCCCGCAGTTTTATTATCGTTTGCAGTTTTAGGTTTATTTCCGCTGATCAGCAAATTTGTAATCAATACCATCAAACAAAAAAAGGTCTATCGTGACTGGCAGAAGCCGGCATCCTTCGATCAAAATATGGTCGTTATCGGTGCAGGCTCCGGAGGTCTGGTAACTGCTTATATCGCAGCGGCGGTAAAAGCCAAAGTGACCCTGATTGAAAAACATAAAATGGGTGGTGACTGTTTAAATACCGGTTGCGTTCCGTCAAAAGCATTAATCAGAACAAGTCACAATATTAAAGAGATATTAAATGCGGCACAATTTGGCGTTGATGCGCAAATTAATCATATTGATTTTAAACAGGTGATGGCCCGCGTGCAGAATGTGATCCAAAAAATAGAACCGCACGACTCAATGGAGCGCTATTCTGAATTGGGTGTGAACTGCTTACAGGGTGAAGCAAAGATCATCTCTCCCTGGGAGGTAGAAATCAACGGCAAGGTGATTACGACTCAGAATATTGTTATCGCCACCGGTGCCAAACCTTTTATTCCGCCTATTCCCGGTTTAGAAGAGGCTAGTTATGTCACCTCCGATACGATTTGGTCGTTACCGGAATTGCCTAAAAAGCTGCTGGTGCTTGGAGGAGGCCCAATTGGCTGTGAATTGGCCCAATGCTTTAACCACCTCGGCAGCGAGGTGACCATTGTGGAGCGCCTGCCGCAGTTACTGATTAGAGAAGATGCAGACGCTGCCGAGCTGATCACTAAGCAACTAAGCCAAGAGGGTGTTGCAGTATTAGTGAATCATAATGTGAGTGCTTTCTCCCACGAAAACAACCGCCAGTTAGTAAGCTTAGAGCATCAGGAGCAGACAATTTTTAAAGAGTTCGATGTCGTCCTTGTTGCGATCGGCAGACAGGCGAATGTAAGCGGTTTTGGTCTGGAAGAACTTGGAATTGAGCTCAATAAAACAAAAACCATTGCTGTTAATCAGTATTTACAAACTAAATACGCCAATATATACGCGGTGGGAGATGTCGCTGGACCTTTTCAATTAACCCATGCAGCGGCACATCAGGCCTGGTATGCAGCAGTCAACGGATTGTTCGGCCGCTTTAAAAAATTTAAAACTGATTATTCAATCATGCCGGCGGCAACATACACTTATCCGGAACTCGCCCGGGTTGGAATTAATGAAAAGGAGGCACAACAAGCCGGCATCGGTTATGAGATCACACAATATGAGTTGAATGACCTGGATCGTGCCATTGCCGATGACCATGATCTGGGTTTTGTAAAAGTATTAACCGCCACCGGCAGTGATAAAATTTTAGGTGTAACGATAGTCGGCTCGCACGCAGGAGATCTCCTTGCTGAGTTCACTCTGGCAATGCGCTATAATCTAGGTTTAAATAAAATTCTCGCTACCATTCATCCCTATCCGACCATGAGTGAGGCGAGTAAATTTACCGCAGGAATATGGAAGAAAAATCACGCTCCGCAAACGCTTCTTAAATGGGCAGAGAAGTATCATCGTTGGACTCGAAAGTAAGGATCTCTTATGAAAAAATTAATCGCCATTATCAGCTTATTGCTGTCGGTGAGCATCTCTCAGGCAGAGGGTATAAATTGGAATGAAATCGAAAAAAAAGCACAAGGTCAAAGGGTCTTTTTCTACGCATGGGGCGGCAGTCAGGATATTAACAACTATTTACGCTGGGCAGATAAGCGCCTGCAGGCGCGATATGGTGTCACCTTAACACATGTAAAAGTCTCTGATATTTCCGAAGCAATTACCCGGTTGGTGGCCGAAAAAACAGCTGATAAAAACAGTAATGGCAGCATTGATATGGTCTGGATCAATGGCGAAAACTTTAAATCCATGAAGCGCTTTAATCTGCTTAGTGACCCTTTTGTCACAGAGCTGCCAAACTGGCACTATGTTGATAAATCATTACCCGTAGACACTGATTTCGCCGAACCGACAGAGGGATTGGAAGCACCTTGGGGTATCGGCCAGTTGGTATTTATTTTCGATAAGAAAAAATTAAATAGTCCGCCGCAGAGCCATCGGGAGATATTATTTTACGCACAAAACAATCCTAATAAAATCAGTTACCCGCGCCCGCCATCGTTTCATGGTACCAGTTTTCTTAAGTCGGCATTAATTGAGCTAAGTGAAAATCCTGAATCACTGTCTTTACCTGTTGATAACAATACGTTTCAACAGATAACGGCACCACTATGGTCATATTTAGATGCGCTTCATCAAGTCGCCTGGCGTCAGGGTAAACAGTTTCCTGATAATAATGCCCAAACCATTCAATTATTAGATGATGGAGAACTGGATCTGGCGATCTCTTTTAATCCTAATGAAGTGTACAGTGCACAGGAAAACGGTTTATTAAGAGAATCAACAGCGGCTTACGCACTTGCGGGCGGTGCATTATCAAATATTCATTTTCTTTCGATTCCCTGGAACGCTTCCGCCAAAGAGGGTGCCTTAGTCGCGATTAATTTCCTGCTGAGCCCGGAAGCTCAAGCGAAAAAAGCGGATATTTCAGTATGGGGAGATCCAACTGTTTTACAATCATCTGCGATCACCAGCACGACGCAAAATACACAGTTCTTCAAAGCGATAGAAGAACCTCACCCGAGCTGGCAAAGTGCTCTGGAAAACGAATGGCAAAAAAGATATGGCCATTAGAAAACGTTGTTGTTATCGATGAACCGGTCAATTCAGAAAATCTCATTTTTGCTGTTGCTGGCGGCAGCTGTTTTGATCGTTTTTGTGCCACTGCTTCCCGGCCTGGCCGGGGTGGTTTTTACCGCGTTTGCTTATATCCCAGCCCTTGAACTGCGCACTTTTTCTTTAACCGGATTCACGGAGCTTTTGTTATGGCCCGGCCTGCACAAATCAATTTTACTCACCCTGTTTATCGGATTGGGCAGTACGTTCTTATCAGCTGTTTTAGCCTTCTCCATTTTACAGTCCTGTTGGGGCAAGCGCTATTGGCATAAATTAGAAAAACTGCTCGCCCCGATATTAGCCCTGCCACATGTCGCCTTTGCCGTTGGTTTTGCATTCTTATTCACCCCCAGCGGCTTTGTTGCACGTATTTTAAATACTATTTTCAGCGACCTTGGTATTACGCATTGGAGTTTAATTAATGACCCCTACGGTTTAGGATTAATTCTCGCCCTGACCATCAAAGAGGTTCCGTTTTTACTGTTTATGAGCATAGCCCTGCTTAAGCAACTTAATATCAACAGCACTCTGGTTATGGCGCACAGTCTGGGCTATTCCAACGCACAAGCATGGCAAAAAATAATATTGCCGCAGTGGCTTCCTAAAATACGTTTTACCCTGTTTGCCGTGATGGCATACAGTCTATCGGTAGTTGACGTTGCATTAGTGCTCGGTCCGACATCCCCATCAACCTTTCCGGTACTGATATGGCAATGGTTAAATGATGCGGATCTGTCTACATTACCCAAAGCATCTGCAGGTGCTTTTTTACTTTTGTTACTGTGCATTGTGGCATTGTATTTAATCCGTTTTGTAGAATGGTTAGTGGTCTGCAGGCAGCGCGCATGGCAAAGCAGCGGACGTCGCTCTTTACCGCTACCGGGTAAAAGTGCAATCCTGTTTACCTACGTTATCTCATTAACCACCCTGCCTGTGCTTTTGCTCTGGTCTTTTGCTCAGCGCTGGTCTTTTCCGGATCTTCTTCCCTCCGCCTGGTCCCTGCGTTTTTGGCAGCAGGAATGGTTATTTTTGTGGGGTATTATCGGTAACAGTATTTCTATTGCCCTGATCAGCGCAACTTTCGCACTTTTATTTGCGATTATCATCCATGAATACAACCAGCATAGCGTGACTCATAAACGTCTGCCGCCTGTTCCCCGCTTACTTATTGCCATCCCTATGCTGGCGCCGCAATTATCAATTTTATTCGGTATACAAATAGCGACGCTTTTTGCCGCTCGTCAGCATTATTACCTATGGGTTATCTGGGCACATATTTTCTTTGCCTTTCCTTACGTTTACCTGGTCTTAGACGGTCCCTGGAGAAGTTATGAAAAACGTCTGGATAGGGTTGCACTAAGCCTGGGGATGTCCCCTTTTAAGGTCTGGTGGAAAATTAAAAGGCCAATTTTATTACCCGCTATCTGCATTGCCTGGGCGGTTGGAATCAGTGTCAGTCTGGCGCAATATTTACCAACCTTGATGCTCGGCGGAGGGCGCATTGCCACCTTAACCACCGAAGCGGTTGCCCTGGCCAGCGGTCAAGATCGACGCATCAGTGCTATTTATGCCCTGCTGCAGTCTTTAGTGCCTTTTATCTTTTATATCCTGGCCATCTTTATCAGCCAGAAAACAGGTATGATGATTCATCAGAACAAAGTAAATAAAAGGAGTGTTGATAGCGATGTCCCTATCAGTAAAAAATCTGTCAATTATTGATGACCATGGGAAAATGTTATTTTCTCCTCTTTCATTTTCAATCCAGAAAGGAGAAATATTAGCTTTGATGGGTCCGAGTGGTTGCGGAAAATCGACTTTATTGAGTGCCATCGCTGGTCATATTTCGCCGGATTTCAGCTACGCCGGCGAATATTATTTAAATGGTGTGTTACTCAATAATATCGCGGTTGAGAAGCGTAAAATTGGTATCCTGTTTCAGGATGACCTGTTATTTCCGCACCTGACGGTCTGGGAAAACCTCGCCATTGCCCTGCCTGATAAGTATAAAAAGGAACAGCGTAAAACAGTCGCAAGGCAAACCTTAAGTGAACTCAATTTGTTGGCATTAGCCGACAAGGCGCCGTCACAAATATCAGGAGGACAGCGGGCAAGGGTCAGCATGATGAGAATGTTACTTGCTGAGCCTGCGGCCGTTTTACTCGATGAGCCTTTCAGTAAATTAGATAAAACCTTACGTAGCGACTTTAGAAACTGGGTGTTTGCACAAATCAAAAAAAGAAAACTTCCCGCTTTAATGGTTACCCATGATGAATCCGATGTACCTGATCCGGGCCAAAGCCTGCAATGGCCCTGGGATGAAAAGCAGCAAAACAATGTTAGCGATAGAAACATCAAGGAAAAACAATGTTAGATCATTTCTCTAATGAAGTTATCCGAAAACCGCTTAATTTCACCGCAAAACAATTAGATAATCTCGGTATTACAGCGGATCAGGTGACATTATCCGGTTTCTTTTTCGGGCTGCTGTGCTTTCCGGCCCTGGTCTATCAGGAATATAAACTTGCCCTGCTGTTTATTATTGTTAACCGTATTTTTGATGGTATTGACGGGGCGATCGCGAGAAGGCAAGGCATCACAGATGCGGGAGGATTTTTAGATATCACCCTGGATTTTCTTTTTTATTCACTGGTGCCCTTTGGTTTTATTGTGGCGGATCCACAGAGCAATTCTATCGCCGGGGCTTTTTTAATTTTTTCCTTTGTCGGAACAGGCTCAAGCTTCCTGGCTTTCGCTATTATGGCCGGGAAAAGGAATATTGCCCACCTGGGTAATCCGGCTCAGCGCCACAAATCTTTGTATTACATAGGGGGCTTAACAGAAGGAACCGAAACCATCCTTTGTTTTGCTCTGTTATGTTTAGTGCCGCAATATTTTTCCATTATTGCTTATACATTTGGCTTTCTCTGCTGGCTCACCACGGCAACAAGAATTTGGACCGGGTATCAGGCGCTCAAACATTGATATGGCAGCCAGTTGAGATCACCACTCAACTGGTTTATCTATCTGTTATTCATGTTCAATAGCGGGGGTTAAAGCATCTAAAAAATCAGCTAAAGTTTCAGCTAAAATGGCTTCCTGACCTTTTCCTAAGGTCTCTAACTGTACTTGACCAGTCTCATTTAATACCGACACTATCTGCATCTCATCGCTGCAGCTGGCGATAAACATGGATGCCGGTTTTTTTAACCGATCCTGCATCATAAAATGGGCAATCATATTTTCTTGTAAGAGATGAAAATCGTCTTCATTCCAAACCTGGATCAATTCGATAGGATGCCCCTGATAAACAGCAGGTAAACCCGCTGAGTAAGCCGAACAGAAAAAATCCACAATACTTGGATGCAGTTTAATATCCAGAGCCTGCTCAATATTACTCAGATCAATAGCACTTTCACGCTTAACCGGCGACCAGTGTATAAGGTGGTTTTCAACCTCCCCAATCTGGCAGGGAGAAATCCATGAGGGATCAAAAAAAGCCTGTGGTAACGAGTTTTTTTCTGCTTGCCACAAGTTCTTGAAACGTTCATAAAAATCGAATAACTGTGTTTTTGTTGTATGATTCATTGCTCGAATAATTCTTTAATTTGTTTACAATAGTATCATTGTATTGTTTTAAAAAAGAAAAGCGAAAAAATATGAATCAAAAACCACTCTATGATCAAGATGCCGCATTAAAAAACCTTTCTTTGGGGAAGAGCACAACCTATAAAAACATTTACGATGCGAGCTTATTACAGGGTGTACCACGCAGCTTAAATCGTGATGAATTACAGCTTTCAGCTGACAAATTGCCCTTTTATGGTTTTGATTTATGGAACATTTATGAACTGTCCTGGTTAAACAGTAAAGGCAAACCCATGGTTGCAACCGGGGTGGTCAAAGTTCCCTTTGACAGTGACAACTTGATTGAATCAAAATCATTTAAGCTATATTTAAACAGCTTTAACCAGACCAAATTTGCCAGCATCGCGGAAGTACAGAAAGTGCTGACAGCAGACTTGTCGGATTGTGCTAATAAAGCAGTTGACGTTGTGCTGAATGCTGATTTGGATAATTTCAGCGATAAACTGGGTACCTTTACAGGGGAATGTTTAGATAGTTTAGATATTGAAATTGATAACTATCATTTCACAACAACGTATCTGCAGGATATCAGCTCAAATGTTCAGGTAACAGAAACCCTCTATTCTCATTTGTTAAAATCAAACTGTTTGATTACCAGCCAGCCGGATTGGGGCAGTATCGAAATAAGCTATACAGGAAAAAAATTAGACCGGGAAAAATTATTACGCTATTTAATCTCTTTCCGACAGCATAATGAGTTTCACGAGCAATGTGTTGAACGAATTTATTGTGACCTGATGAAGTTCGGAGAAATTGATTCGCTTTCAGTATATGCACGTTATACTCGCCGGGGCGGGTTGGATATCAATCCGCTACGCGCAACGGAAAGTACAAACAAAACCAATAACACCCGCTTATTAAGACAATAAAAACAAGGCGTTATGAAACATCTTTATCAATACCTTCGCGCCGTTTGTGCGCTATTTTTAATTCAGTCAAGTCACTCGGCAAGCGCATTCGAATTAATCGACGTGGTGGTCCCTGAAATACTGAGAAATGCTTTCGAAGCGCGCAATAGCGCACCGCGTTTGTGTATTGCTGAAACCACCCTCTATATAAACGCGCATTACAACAATACAACAGTAACCAATAACCTGCAGAACGGCAATGAACTACCGCTACAATTACAAGCATACTGTTATGCTCAGCTTGGCGAATATCATAAAGCATTGGAGTTATTGCAGTCTATTTTGCAGAAGCCCATTGGTAATAACGATAAAATAGAAACATTAAATATCCTTGCTCTTGCAATTCCCAAGGAGGACCGCCCTCAATTAAGTAATTTTTTACTGATAAGTTTACTCAATGACAGCATTGAAGATGTTCAACCGCCATTAATGACCTCAAACAATTTAACCATTACAAGGTTATTAACCCTCAGTAAACTGTATCTGGAAGAAGATCATTACCAGGATGCCCATAGTGCGCAGGCAAAGGCCAAACAAGCGTTAAAAAACAATACAAATATAAAATTACATGCCTGGTCCTCTTATTACGAGGGGCTTTATTTTGATCACATCAAGCAGGAACAATTAGCCAGTCTGCATTTTCTGACCGCCGACAAATTAGCCGACAAGCACGGTTTTATTAAACTCAGCGGGCAAGTGAAAAACAGCATTGCCACGATGTATCAAAAAAAGTACCGCTTTAGTCGCGCATTAGATTATTCCAGCCAAAGAATAGAACTGTATATGGGCACTGAACATACGGTAAAGCAAGTGCAAAGTATCACTCAGTTTGCGGTATTAAAGCGTCAGAATAACGAACATAATCAAGCCTTAATATACCTGTTCAACGCGCTGGAGCTGATTGAAGAGAATTCACATGGCGGACTATTAGGCATTACCTACCTTGAAATAGGCAGAACTTACGCAGAAAAAGGCAGCAACGAAAATAATAAGGCTGATCTGGAACTGGCGCAAAAATATCTGCAGAATGCCCGCTTCCATTTTAACCGCTTAGATAAAGTGAGCCTGCAGATAGAAAGTCTTTTATTGCTGGCAAAATTGAACCTTTTTAATGAAGATCCCGGCCTTGCTATTTTACAATTGGAAAAAATACTGCAGCTTGCAGGACAAAACGATCCGGCGCTTCGCGCGCAGGCGCATGAGATGCTCGCGTTAAGTTATGAAATAACCGGCTCTCCGCAGCTGGCTATTTTACATTTTAAAAATTTCCACTCGCTGCAGAATAAGATCAAAGAAAATTCCTTTAAATTACAGCAGCTGCAAATTAGTGAACAACTGCAGCTTCTTGAACAGGCACAGCAGCAGAATAGATTAGAAAGCCAAAATACAGAACTGCAAAAAACAACCATCCTCTATAAAACATTAACTTACACGTCAATCACTCTCTTTGTATTGTCTACTATCATTCTCTTATCCACATCAAAACGTTATCGAAAACTGAGTGCTATAGAGAAAAAAACACAGCAACAACTTTCTTTCCATGCCCGCAGTAAACTGCCCACACAAGGCAATACCATTAACAACTTTAATGCGATTTATTGCGGCAAACCGTTATTTTACGCACTGGTCAAAGTGCCATTTTTAAGCGAGCTTAATGAATTACGCGGGGCGCTGCCGTCGGAGAAACTAGAGGAAAAACTCGGGGAAGCATTAAAATCATATTTTTCTGATGATATCAATCTGTTCCATATTCGTGATAACCAAATTTTATTTATCAGTGAGCAAACGGCTTTTTATAATGCCGCGGGTCTGGCTCATCAAATTGAGCAATTTTTTGCAGATTTCGCAGCGCTACATCATTTACCCGGGGCTATTTCTATCGGGATTGTCGCGTACCCATTTTTAAGCAATGCGAGTCGGGCTATCAGCCCGGCTCAGACCCTCAACCTGAACAGCCTCGCTCTTTTTGCCGCAAGCCAAATCCGCAGGTCAAAACAGGAAAGTAGCTGGGTTGAACTGTATGCTATAGATAATTTACAACCGGCATTTTTTGATGGGGATCTATGGCAATTAGGGCAAATTGCCATAGATAAAGGCTTGGTTAAAATCCAATCCAGCCATAGAAATTTTCTCTTTACCTGGCCTGAACTTGATAATGCCGGGCAAAACGATGACCTCTATCCTCAAACCACTTGAAAGCTCCAGGAAGCAGGAACTGCAAATAGTTTGGGTACAGGGTTGAAAAAAAAGCAGTTATCGTTGATTTTAACTAACAAGATTGATTAGATAATTACTCAAAGGACCATGTAGTTCAAAAAACGCCAGAGCAGACTGAAAATCACTCGGGCAAGGCGTGTTAGCGAAAGAATAGAGAGCTCTTTCCAAGTACCCGTAAACAAGTTTTCAGGAATTTTCCAGCTTCAAGCTGGCGACTCACAATACCTGACAATTTATACGAGACTGCTTGGCAGAACGCAAAATTCGCGATTTTTTAAACTATATGACGCTATCACCATGAATAACGCAAGGAAATTTCATGATCTCTAATATCAACCCCGTAGGCAGTATGGCCTTATTATCACAACTTGAAGTCAATGAATTACAAAAAAGCGCAAGCTGCGATATTTATAAAGTATTTCGTAACTGCTCGCTGGCTGTGCTTAACTCCGGCAGCCACACTGACAGCAGTAAAGAAATTTTAGAAAAATATAAAACATTTGATATCAAAGTATTACATCAGGAAAGAGGGGTTAAAATTGAACTGCACAACCCTCCCGAAGAAGCATTTATAGATGGTGAGCTGATTAAAGGTATTCAGGAGCATCTGTTTGCTGTATTACGGGATCTGTTATACGTTAATACCCAGATTAGGGTAGAGGTCGATGATGAAAATAATTCATCACAAATCACCAGCTTAGTTTTTTCTATTTTACGTAATGCCAGTGTCCTGCAGGCGGGCGTGGAGCCAAATATTATTACCTGCTGGGGAGGCCATTCTATCCAGGCAGAGGAATATGATTATTCCCGGGAAGTTGGTAGTCAATTAGGGCTGAGAGAGCTTAATATTTGCACCGGATGCGGTCCTGGTGCAATGGAAGGCCCAATGAAGGGCGCGGCAATCGGTCATGCAAAACAGCGGGTTAACAATGGCCGTTATATCGGTATCACAGAGCCGGGTATTATCGCAGCCGAGCCACCCAACCCGATCGTTAATGAATTAGTTATTTTACCCGATATTGAAAAGCGTCTTGAGGCATTTGTACGCATTTCCCATGGCATTGTTATTTTCCCGGGCGGACCGGGAACTGCAGAGGAGCTATTGTACCTTTTAGGGATAATGATGCACCCTGAAAATAAACGTCAGCCTTTGCCTATTATTCTGACCGGCCCTAAATGCAGCGAAGCTTACTTCAAAGCAATTGATAAATTTATTAGCGCCGCCTTAGGTGAGGAAGCGAGTATGCACTATCAAATAATTATTGATGATCCTGCTTTGGTCGCCCAGACACTTAAAAAATCTATGGCAAAAGTTACCGAATATCGCCGTGCTATTGGCGACGCGTTCTCGTTTAACTGGTCTCTTAAAATAACCGAATCGTTCCAGCAGCCCTTTTCTCCCAACCATGCGAATATGAAAAATTTAGCTTTGGACAGTAAACAACCTAAGGAGCAACTTGCTTCAAATTTACGCCGTGTTTTTTCAGGCGTTGTCAGTGGAAATGTCAAGGATGAAGGGATTAAAGCGATCGAAAAATTCGGCCCCTTTGAAATCAAAGGCGAGCAGGCATTAATGGGAAAAATAGATAAATTGCTGGAAAGTTTTATCAAACAAGGACGTATGAAGTTACCCGGCTCGGTTTATCAGCCCTGCTACAAAATAATCAAATAGTTATTATTGAGAAGCGGCTCCGTCCCTTGAAAAGACATAAGCTTTTAGGGGGCTTATACCTTGAGTATATGCGGCCTGTAATGGTCTTAATACAAAACAAAAAGAGCCATCATTCACCATTAAAATCGGCACAAATATGATATCAACCCTATTAATTATTGATGCAATGAACCTGATCAGGCGAATCTACGCAGTACAGCACAAGCAACATGGCGATACCCTTTCAGCACTGATTGCGACACAAACTACCGCTACCAATGCACTAAAAAAACTGCTGCGTATTCATCATCCGACCCATGTTATTTGTGTCTTTGACAGTCATACCGCGAGTTGGCGCCATCAAATTTATCCTGACTACAAGCAAGGCAGAAAGCCTGTTCCGGAGCTGCTTAAGCAAGGTTTACTGCAAATTCAGGAACACTTTTTTGAAATCGGAGTGGACTCTTTAATAAGCGAAGAAGATGAGGCTGACGACCTGATAGCCTGCCTTGCTGATAAAATGTCAAAACAGCAGCAAAACTGCATTATTGTCTCGACCGATAAAGGTTTTTATCAGATATTAGATGACCATATCAGTATTTATGATTATTTTCAGAACAGGTTTATCAGCAGGCAGCAGGTGCAGCATAAAATGGGAGTGAGCAGTGATCAACTATGCGATTATTGGGCGATCACGGGCATTTCCAGCAGTACAATTAAGGGTGCAGAAGGGATTGGCAGCAAAGGCGCATTATCTCTGTTACAACAATATGGCAGTTTAGATAATATTTTTAAACAAGCAGATGATCCTGAAAATAAATTGTTAACAAAAATCAAATCCCAACAAAAAGAGGCCTTATTAGCTAAACAGTTAGTAACATTAAAAACAGATCTTCAGCTTGGTTTTAATTTAAAGGATTTACGCTACGAGCAAAGCTATTAGGCAAGCCCATTGGTCATCCCCCGTCCGCAAATCTTCTGTTTCAGCGTAAGAACTATTAAATACCAGGCTAAAATCTTCCCCCTTCCAATATCGTTAATTCATTATACGTTTGTTAAACCAGGCGCATAATGATCACTTTTTTACAAAATAAAAAATAAAAATAATATTAACACTTTGATCTAGATAACATTTATATATTGACAACAACACATTTTCACATTTATTTGATAACCTCACAAAAACAGGCAGCCGTAGTTAAGGTGATTTCATGCAGCTAAACAGGGACGTAAAATGGATGATAACATATGGATTTGTTAAGCTTAGGAATAGAAGTGTTTAAGACGCTACTTCTACTATTAATTACAGGTTTTCTAATCTGGACGGGACGAGGCGAGAACGGCAGGAAAAGTGGACGGAAGCAAATCCAGATCGCTTTCTTTCTATTAACTTTTGCCGCTTTGCTGGCTCTCACCGACGAGTTTGACGGACTTGAACAGGATCTATTAAATGGGGGCACTGCAACCCAGTTATTTATAATAAAATCATTATACTCAGTAGGTTACCTTGTGCTGTTGTTAGGTTTGCTAAAATGGATTCCACCCCAGAATCATGTGTCCGAGCAATTGCTGCCCGAGGCCAACGAGCGCACAGCTGCACTGCAGAAAACACAGCAGTTTATCCGGGCAGTTGTACAGCAGAGTCATGATCTGGTTGTTGCTTGTGATATCGACGGCCGTATTATCCTGTCCAATGACCGTAATGTAGCCCCTTTAATCGGCGCAAAAATCGGTTTAACACTGCAAGAGTGGCATGCTCTTTCCCCCCAGTATGATGGCTATCAGGTATCGCTTTTAACCCTGCAGCAATTACCACTTTACCGCGCTCTTCAGGGGGAAGTAGTGACACAGCAGGAAGTCGTACTGAAAAACCAGGGGCAGAATTCCCTGATTCTTCTGACCCGTGGTTGCCCCATTTATGACAACACCGGAAAACAACAGGGGGCTATGATATCGGCATATGATATCACAGCACAAAAGCAACTTGAGGAGCAGCTAACTCACCAAGCTCAGCATGACAGTTTAACGGGTCTGGCAAACCGTTTTTTGTTTAATGATCGACTAAATCAGACGGCTCTGCGGATTCAACGATATGATGTCCAGGCTGCCGTTATCATGCTGGATCTGGACAAATTTAAAGAGGTCAATGACAGTCTCGGGCATGCGGCCGGAGATCAACTCTTAGAACAGGTTTCCCAAAGAATGAAGGCGGCTCTGCGTGACTCAGATACCATCGCCCGTTTAGGTGGCGATGAGTTTGCCATTATATTGGAACTATCAGAAGGCACAGCGAAAGATGATACCCAGATGGTTGCCGGGCGCTTACTGGAGCATATTTCTCAACCTTTCCTCTTGAATGATCAAGTGGTACAGATCGGAGCCAGTATCGGTATAGCATGCAGCCTCGATAGTGGAGGAAATGCGGATACATTGCTACGCAATGCCGATGCGGCCCTGTATCAGGCCAAGGCAGAAGGACGTAACCGTTTTTATTGCTATAATACAAAACGCAATCAGCAAGCAGTTCCGTATGTGCAGTCAGAAACTGTCATCTCTCATCCCCTTTATCTTAAGGAAGTTTAGCATCCATTGTCAGCCCAAAGCACAAAGTATCCGATAGCATTTGTATAGCGGAGGAAGGCGCGCTAACAAGCACTGTAGTTCAACTCCATGCGGTAATACTGTTGCTATGCGGATTACACCTGAGACATTGTTCATATTGATCTTAGCTTGGTTGGACTGCTCAATAAAAAATAGGATTATCTCTTCCTTTTTCAGCCAATTACGTTAAGTTGTAACCTACTCCAGCCTGCCTTTATTTTAGCCGGCAAAATTGGTCCCATCATTATCCAGATTAGTTTTCATATTTACTATCTGCAGGAGAGCATCACTTGAAAAAAATAATAATCATAACCGCTATCGCAGCTGCGGGTGCCGGAGCTTACTTTTTTAATCAACAGCAGAATATTCGGCCTGCAGCTTATAATGTTCTGGATTACGTGCCGTCTGATACGCCATTATTCAGCGCACAGCTTCAACCCTTTCCAATTAAAGATTATTTAACTGCCACGCCAAATCTCAGTTCAGCTGAGGATCATGCAACATTGCAAAATATGGCAGTTCAGGGTAATCCGCAGGCAGAGTTTTTTTTAAGCATCGCAAAAACTTACCAGGCTGCGTTAAAAGATGCAGACCTGTTTGTTAAAACCTTCGGTCTGGCGGATAATATCCGCGCTTATTTTTATACTCTGGGAGCATTACCCGTATTAAAAATTGAAGTCGAAAATCCACAGGCTATTTGGGATCTATTGGATAAAGCGGAACAGGAAAGTGGTTATTCGCACCGTACCGGCAAAGTTCAGGAGACTGAGTATCGTGCTTATCGTTTAAATCCTCCGACAGAAACGCAAAACATTGAACTGATTTTTTCTCAGGAAAAAGGAATCTTAACCGTCACATTGGATAGCTTTTTAAATGATGAAACATTATTAGCAACCTCCCTGGGTTTAGTTAAAGCTGAAAAACCGATTAGCCGGACTGATATGTTAAAAGAGATTGCCGGCAAACATCATTTCACAGATCAGAATATCGCTTTTCTTAATCACCGGGAGATAGTGAAAGGTTTAACCAGCGCAGATGGCAACCAACTGTCAGATCATCTCAGTTTAATGTTCCCGCAAAAGACGGCACAAAATCCGCTGCATAGTTTCAGGACAGCAGCATGTCAGGTGGAATTAACCGCCATAGCCGATAACTGGCCGCGCACCGTATTTGGTTATAACAATTTAACCATCACTACAAATGAATCAACAATGGATTTCTCTACTGTAATTGAAAGCAAAAACAAGATAATTATCAGTGCATTACAATCACTACGTGGTTACATACCATCATATGCTCAGGATATTAAAAACAATATACTGGCATTGGGCTTTGCTGTTGATGCTAATCAACTGGGCAGTGCTGCGGCAACTATCCTGACGGAGCTGCAGACACCCGATTATCAATGCCAGCCACTACAGGGGATGCAGTATTCTTTACAACAGGGGCAAAACGATCTCGGCATGTTGGGTATGGCCGGCAGTATGGCAAATGGCCTGAAAGGTGTCAGCTTCGCAGTGATGGACTACGCAGTCAGCAAAAACGGCAACAATCAGAGTTTGGAAAGTTTAGATGGTCTGGTTAGTTATTCGGCGGACAATCCCATGCTCTTATTCAGCTCGCTGCAGATGTTCAGTCCTGCTCTGCAGCGTATGCAGCTGCCTGCAGATGGTAGTGCCGTTGATTTATCAACACGGGCTCTGCTGCCCTATCAGCTGAATATCCAACCTAAAATAGCGCTCAAGGGTAAGCATCTGGTTATCTATAACGGTAAAAAAGCACAGCAACAGGCAAATTTACTAAGCGATGAACTGCTCAGCCAAAATGGTCTGTTCAGTTTATCATTCGACTTCAACAGAATGCTTGATCCGCTGATAGCTGCCGCGGAATTAAGCGGCGAACCCCTTCCTGAGGAGGCGATGTTTTTACAGAATTACAATATGCGCATGAAATTTGATCTGGATATCAATGAAAACGGTATTGTTTTCGACTCCCACGCAAGCAATAAAGTTAACAAATAAGATAAGCTGATATTCCAGAAGGAGCACTCTATAAAAACGAGCTGGCTTTGGTCAGCTTGTTTTTTCGCTTATAAATCAGGCAAAAACGCATTGATTGTTCAAATAGCCCCTTGTAATACTGGCATATCGGGCTATATCTTTTTATAATCTGCCCAAATTTTAAACATCTACTTTGTCCTTTCTGAAAACGCCTTAGAAAGCCCCCACTTAATAATACGGATCTATCATGCTCGAAAGAATATTTAAATTAAGCGAACACGGAACTTCGGTGAAAACTGAAATTATTGCGGGTATTACTACCTTTTTAACCATGGCTTATATCATTTTTGTTAATCCGCAAATGTTATCTGCCGCCGGTATGGATTCGGGCTCCGTATTTGTAGCAACCTGTTTAGCTGCCGCGGTAGGCTGTTTTATAATGGGCTTTTATGCTAACTACCCTGTCGCACTCGCGCCGGGAATGGGTTTAAATGCCTTTTTCTCTTTTGTTGTCGTCGGTCACATGGGTTACTCATGGCAGGTGGCATTAGGAGCGGTATTTCTATCGGGTATCTGCTTTACCCTATTAAGCCTGTTCAAAGTTCGGGAGTGGATTATAAACTCTATTCCGATGCCGATGCGCAAAGGTATTGCTGCGGGTATTGGTTTATTTTTAGCGCTTATTGCACTGAAAAATGCGGGTATTGTTATCTCTAATCCGCCGACACTTATCGCACTGGGTGATATGCACGCCTTACCGGCAATTCTTGCCTGCGCTGGTTTCTTTTTAACCATCGCACTGGCACATTACCGCGTTAAAGGCGGGGTTATGTACGCTATTTTAGCGGTAACTCTAATCGGCTTTTTATTCGGCGATGTGAAATATAACGGTCTTATGTCAATGCCGCCAAGTATCGCACCTACATTCCTGGAGATGGATATTGCCGGTGCATTTAATGTCGGTATGATCAGTGTTGTTTTCGCTTTCCTGTTTGTGGATCTGTTTGATACATCAGGCACATTAATTGCGGTTGCAGACAAGGGCAAGCTATTGGATAAAGACGGTAATTTACCGCGTTTAAACCGCGCTCTGTTAGCAGATAGCGGAGCATCAATCGCCGGCTCTATGATGGGAACATCAACAACAACCAGCTATATTGAAAGTATTGCAGGTGTTGCTGAAGGCGGTCGTACCGGTCTAACGGCGGTAATGGTCGGTGTATTATTTTTAGTAGCGTTATTCTTTGCGCCATTAGCGGGAATGATCCCTGCTTACGCGACAACCGGCGCGTTATTGTACGTTGCGGTATTAATGGTTGGCGGACTGAAAACTATTAATTGGGATGATATTACAGAAGCAGCACCAGTGGTAGTTGTGGCGTTGATGATGCCCCTCACTTTCTCTATCGCTAACGGTATTTCACTTGGTTTTATAGCCTATGCGGCAATTAAAGTAATGAGCGGTAAAAGCAAAGAGTTAAGTGCCAGCGTTTGGTTCTTAGCAACATTGTTCCTGCTAAAAATGATCTTCTTCCCGGGTGGTTAATAAACTATTTACCTCAGGATGCAGGAATTTTCCCCCTGAGGTAGCTTAGAGATATACCCATGTTACTTCAAGATGCTTTGTCAGGCGCAAGCTCCGAGAGCAGAGCAAGACGCAGCATGAGGTAATGGTTATTCCCTTTTCGATTGCTGCAACGCAGCGCTGGTTTTCGAGCTAGCGCCCCGTAGGGCAAGGTAAATTGCACCAATTTGCTTTGTTATAAAATCTCTATGTAGAATAACTATACTTCAATTTTATGCCTCGCATCTCGGCACAATTTGCCTTGCTGACTTTGCATCTTGAAGTATCATGGGTATATACCAATACATCAAGGTTCCCTCTATTTCTGGGGGAACTGTCTAAGTAAATTTCATTGTGATTCAATCATAATACCAAATCCGATAATCATCTAATTAACGGAATGGGTATAAAGTCAAAGCCTTAAATTTAAATTCAGTAGCGGTGTTTTTATGATAGAGTAGCCAGCCTGAGATTAAGCACAAAGCCTAAAAAACACAACGCATTGATTTATAACTATTTTTATGCAATTGGCTAGCTAATCAAATATTAATTGGATATGGAGTTGGTCTTTCTATTCGTTAATTCGAATATGTAAACACCTTAATTTATGAATTTTAAATCAAAAAAATACAGTATTGATTCTACGGATTATCAGATCGGTCAGGATAATGTCAATAAATGGGGCTTCGATGTCCACAACACAGTGTTCACTGCCTCCGCAGGCTTGTCTCTCCTTTTTATCGTCACTCTGTTAATGCTGGAACCAGAGGTTGCAAAAGCAGCCATTGACTCAATCAAGGGGGCTGTTCTTTCTAATTTCGACTTCCTGTTTATGTGGGGAGCAAACATCTTACTACTGTTTGCTGTTGTGTTAGCATTTTCACCCCTGGGTAAAATCCGATTGGGCGGTGATAACGCCACTACTGATTACTCAACAATGTCATGGATTGCAATGCTATTTGCAGCAGGCATGGGCATTGGATTAATTTTCTGGGGGGTTGCAGAGCCTACAGCGTTCTTCACCGACTGGTACGGCACACCGCTAAACGCTGAGCCTTATACGCAAGCAGGTCGAGAGCTCGCGTTAGGGGCGACGGTTTTTCACTGGGGATTACATGCCTGGGCTATCTATGGCATGACTGCGCTTTGTTTGGCCTATTTTGTGTATAACAAAGGGCTGCCACTCTCAATGCGTTCGGTATTTTATCCACTTTTAGGTGATAAAGTGTGGGGGATAACCGGTGATATTATTGATGTATTAACGGTATTAGTTACCTTGTTTGGCTTAGCTACTTCACTTGGCTTAGGCGGTTCACAAGCGGCCAGTGGCATTAGTCATGTTTTCGGTTTTGAAAATAGCCTTTACCTCCAGCAGTTTATTATTGTAGTGATAATGGGGTTAGCTATTCTGTCTGTTACGCGCGGTATGGACGGAGGCGTTAAGCTTTTAAGTAATCTAAATATGATTATTGCGTTTGTATTCCTTGGGTTGATTGCTGTCTTGAATTTCACAACAGTAGTTGATTCTTTGGCTACCGCCGTGATTGGTTATGTAAAAAACATCATCCCTTTGAGCCAGGCTAGCGGCCGTGACGATACAACATGGCTGCATGGCTGGACTGTGTTTTACTGGGCGTGGTGGGTAGCATACGCACCTTTCTTCGGCATGTTTGTGGCACGTATTTCTAAAGGACGTACCGTTCGCGAGTTTCTTGTTTGCGTATTGGTTATTCCTACTTTGGTGACCACTGCCTGGATGTCAGTCTTTGGTGGTGTTGCTATTGAACAGATAATCGATAAGGTTGGCCTGTTGGGTGCTGAACAAGGTATTAGCGATGTATCTTTAAGCCTTTTTTATATGTTAGATGCTTATCCTATCGGAAATATTCTCTCGGTCATCGCCGTCGCATTAATCATTGTTTTTTTTGTTACTACGCTAGACTCCGGCTCTATTGTTATCGATAGCATGACAGCGGGCGGGAAACTGGAAGTACCCATGAAACAAAAAGTGGTTTGGGCCATTATCTCTGCTTTTATCGCGATGGTTATGTTATGGATTGGGGGAACCCAGTCTATTCAGGCGCTGCAATCGATCACCATTATTGCCGCACTGCCTTTTACTATCATTCTACTACTGGGTTGTGTTAGCCTGATGAAAGGGTTGCTAACTGAAATAGACCAACCCAAGGCATCAGCTAAAATAAGCAAACAAAGCTAATATATCTGGCTAATATTGGGGTTTTATAGCAAGACTCCCTTGTGCTATGCACAAGGGAGTCTTGCTTTTGTTGGCTGCCAGGTAATGTCATATTAGCGCTTGCGCACATAGCGGGTAAATACGGCCCTTGTTAACCAGCAATATTATACCAAAGGAACTAAAAAGGTGATCAGTCTAGCTTGTTAAAATCAACGCTAACTGCGTTGTGAATTTTACTCAGAACGTCCTGTTCTTCACCACCTCGTGGACAGCTAAAGCTGTTCAAAATCGTTCCATACGATTTTTGTGAAGTGAGAACAACGGTCGAATGCAACTCACGCCTTGTTAGTGTTAATTTGTTCCTGCGCAATACTTGATCACTTCATTAATTCCTTTGGTATTATACCAAATCCGATAATTATCTATTCATTTATGCTTGTTAAAATGAATGCTAGCTTCGTTATTGATTTTGTAATTAGAACAACTAGTTACTGCAATCA
>NZ_JBFGZY010000056.1:0-22210 GCF_041586535.1 Psychromonas sp.
CAAGGGTGTTAGCTCTCGATTGATGCGAAAAGAGTTCCCCGATATACATCGTTATCTATGGAATGGTGCGTTATGGTCTCCCAGTTACTTTGCCGGATCATGTGACGGTGCTGCGCTAGATGCCCTGACGACTTATATCGAACAACAAAATAGACCTAAGTAACGTTAATGCTTCGCATAAATGCTTTATCTGAAAAGGTTGGCATAAGCCAACCCTCAGACTGCCATAATCAACAAAAGATCAGCGAACAGCAGCTTTAAATAACGCTTTCCCTCCCTGATAAGCGCGCTTGAGTTGTTTAGATGCACTATTACTGCCACTTTCTAAACGTTGGCGGTTACGCTGAACGTTAATACTTTGATCAACATTATTGATAATCAGCTGTTTCAGGCTTTCAAGCCCCCATGTCTGTAAGTCTCTTGAAAAGGATGTAGGGATAATGGTACCGAAGTTAAGCAATTTTTGGTTGTACTCGATGGCTTTATTAATCGTCATAACTTTTGCTGAATCTGGGTGTGTTAAATTATAGGGTGGCGACCATTCAGCTAAGGGTGGCAACTTATCAACTTGATTTAAGATACCGGTGATGATGGGTTTTTTACGATGTAAATTATCTTTATGCGCGTAAAATGCTTCTAAGGTCCTCATAAATTGCAGATCCAGCTGTCGTGAAGATTGGTTTGCTTTTAACACCCACAATACCATATCTGCATTGGTAACGTGTTTGAGTATAAGTTTAGTGGTTTTATCATTACCATCAATCCCCGGTAAATCAACTAAGTTAAGCATTTCTACGTCAGCCATTGAGCAGCTATACACATTAACTTTGCTGGTGGAGGGGAGGGCACTGACTTCGGCAGCAAGCGCACCTTTGATTATATTAATCAGTGATGATTTGCCCGCGCAGGTTTGCCCTATTACAACAATACGTAATGGCTCCAGTGCCTCCGGCTGACAGGTCTCATCCTCAACTGCAATAGTGCTTTTTTTGAGATCGCTATCTGCAAACGAAAAGCGACCGCTATATAAATCAATGGATACGGCGGCGACTTCTTTTAAGAAGGCTATTTTCATTTTTCGCTGTAATTTAACTCCGATATCTCCTGCAATATCACCCAACAACTTGTTACGTATCTCTTTGAGTAATGCAGCTTGTGGATTTATTAGTTGATAAGCACGATAAGCGTTGTTGAGTAATTCAGCGGCTTGTTTAGCGGATGCGATTTTATCTTGATTCTCATAAGCAAATTTTAAATGTGATAGGTTAATCGTTTCAATAAAGGGGACGTTCTCTTTAAGAATAGAGCGGTAACGGCGGCTTACTTCTTCAAGTAATTTTAAGCCGTCAACTAGCGAGAATTGAAAATCCCCGCGTGAGAATTCTTGTGCTGTGCAGTGAGCAATTTCAACACCGTGCTTTTTTAATCCTTCCCATGAATCATCCTGTGCGAGTTGTGTTTCAATTTTTTGCGTAAGCCTTTGCCAGATGTTTTTTTCGGCGTCAGACCAATCGCTAGAGGCAACGACCCAGCTGTCTTTTGCTATCTGCAATGCTGCTATTTTCGCTTTAGCTTTACGGCGTAATATCAGCACTGGAATATAAAAGATGAAAAACGTAGATACTAATGCAATAGCAAAATGCAGCGTATAACCGTATTGAGTAATGGCATAGGCACCAAAACCACAAAGTACTAATACAGGAAGAAAAACGGCTACAGTCATTACGCTAATGACGCCCTCCGAGAGGTTATTGAGTTGTGTTAAGCTGTTTTTAAGACGTTTCATTTTTTGCAACCTCTTTGATATCTGCCAGAGCATTTTTGTAGAGTTTCTGAATCTCTTTATCTGATACCATTTCACCTTTACTCTTATGATACATGTACTTGCATGCAACTCGGCCAATTGCATAAGTTGACGAAAAGCTAATGACTGCCGCGGACGCGCTACCTATGGTTTGTCCGTAGGCTGGAATTAATTTAACTAATTGCCGGATACCTAACTTTGATGCGTATTGGAAAGCAAAACCTGAACCTAGTGTACCAATAAACTCTGCAACTGCTTGTTTATTCCAATCGACAGCGTATTGATTAGCTAAACTGTGCAGCATTTTTGCCTGTATGCCCGGCACAGCGACCAGACCAACGGCCGGGATTGCATCTGCTGCGCCGGCAGAGCCTGCATACCAGAGTACTTCTTTTTTCAGTTTCTGAAAGTTAGCGTTTTCCGTACTGACATGTTGTTGTTGATCACTAAGCTGCCGGATTATCGGCAATAACTCTGCCAGCTTGTCTTTTAATGCCGGGATAGCAAATGTATCGCCGTTGGCTAATTCAAAATCCACCTCAAGGTAAGGGATCTTATCCCCCCAGACCTTCTCAAACTGAAGCTGATTAAATTGCACGGCTTTGCTTTGTTCATTGGCGATTAGCTGCTTAACTGCAGTATGTACGATAAGGATCTGTTTGATTGATTTTTGCTTTTTAATCTTCTTAAGGGCATCGATGAGATCACTTTGCTCCGGCTCTTCAGCTTTAACAATCACAAGTAAAGCATGACTTTGCTGGGAGCAGACTTCAATATCTTCACTCGGATCGTAATCTGCTTCAGATAATCCGCGAGTATCGAGAAAACGTAATAGCGGTGTGGTCTTAGGGTAACTATAAGCTTGAGATGTCTTTGTACAAGGTTCAAAGCCATTACCGATTTCCACATCACTATCACCCGTGATGGCTTGGATTAGTGATGATTTACCTGCACCTGTTTTGCCCAGTAACCATAAGGTAGGCAGGTGAGTATTGTGGTATTCAAATGCTTTTGAAATATCCGGATTTTCACTCGGATTGAACAACTCTTTCAAAGAATCAAACATAAATGAAGTACTCCCTTTTAGGTGTAACTAAATGATTTAACTATTCCTGAATTATAATGATAAATTATATGCCAGCCTTCTTTTTGTGAACTGGGGAAGCAGTTATTTGAAGGTTGCACTATCCGAATTAAAGGCGGTATTGATCTGGTCAGCGGTGTTTCTGTTATAAAACAATAAAAGGTGGCACCGGGGAGGGTATTCAACAGGGACTCTAAGATCTGTTTTTATTCGAGCTGATTATAATCAGTTTACATTTTTCAGGAGCATTTATGATAGAAAAACAGCAAAACAATCCATTGAACGGTCTTGATTTAGAGGATTTATTATCTGAGTTAGTCGAATTTTATGGATGGAATATATTGGCAGCTGAACTGCGTTTTGAGTGCTTTGCAGGCAACCCTGACATACAGGAAAGTTTGCAATTTTTAAGCGATACGAGCAGAGCAAGAGAGAAGCTGGAAGCATTTTACCTGTATCGTTTTAAAGGGATGCCTAAACCTTTTGATGAGCAATATAAATTGCCACCCCGGGAGCGCGGCTTTGCGGTCGGGATCGTGCCACGCGATACGACGATTTTGACAGCTGAAAAGGGCAAGTCGAAGGCATCACCAAGTAATAAACAACATTTTCAGCCTTACACTAAATCGCGTTGTGATAGGGGATATTGTTTACCTAAAAGCAAATCTGAAAAATAGAGGATTAGGGAATATTCCCTAATCCTCTGGGCAATGCTGTATAACTCATTAATAAGAAAAAACTTATGACAACTATATTATGTTTCGGGGATTCCAATACCTGGGGGTATTCGCCCGTTGATGGCCGACGTTACAATGCGCAGCAAAGATGGCCTGCATTATTAAGCAGTTTGTTGCCTTCAGATTGCCTGGTTATTGAACAGGGCCAACCGGGAAGAACAACCTTCTTCGATGACCCGGCAGCCGGACTGGTAAACGGAAATGACTGTCTTGTCGATTGCCTTAAACAGCACCAGCCGGACTTTATTGTGCTTATGCTGGGAACCAATGATTTAGCGGCCAGCTTTGCACAATCCGCCGATGATATTTCTCAAAATGCAGCTAAAATTATACGGAAGATCCAGGAAATAACTTCTTTGAATAAGCAAAAAGCAGCAAGTGTGTGTTTAGTTGCACCGCCTGCTATTGTTGAGGTAGGCTATTTTGGCAGGCTATTTAAGGGAGGCACGGAGAAATCCAAAGCGTTTTCCAGATATTACGCATTGCGTGCTGAAGAGCTGGGGTGCGAGTTTTTTGATGCCGGCAGGGTGGTCAACTCCAGCTCGATAGACGGTATTCACTGGGAAGCAGAACAGCATAAAAAGATGGCAGATAAGCTCTCAATAAAACTTAAAGAGATGCTTATCCAGGAAAATAATGAATAATAGACCCTAAACTAACTCGCTTAAGCTTGTCATTTTTGCAGGAGCTTTTGCCGGAGGATTGAAGATATGTGGTTGCGTACCAGGTGTGATTTGACCTTTGCTATTACTGTCCCTACGCCTTTTATTTTAATGCTCCGTCCACGCAGTGGTGCTCAGCAATGGATAGCGCGGGAAGAATACCGGCTCACTCCGAGCGTGCCGGTGTGCGAATTCACTGATAACTACGGAAATCTCTGTCAGCGACTGGTCGCTCCCCCGGGAACCTTTGCTGTACACACCATCGCCGAAGTCATGACAGCAGATTGCGTCGATCAGGCTCCGGGATCACCATTTGTAGAAATACAGAACCTACCCGATTCAGTGCTTAGTTATTTGCTGCCCAGTCGCTACTGCGAGTCGGAGAATTTTAACGAAATGGCTGCCTCAATCACCGCCGGCCAGCTATTGGGTTATGATCAGGTCGCAGCTATCGAAAATTGGCTGCGCTCCTCAATTCGTTACGCCCCAGGCAGTAGCGATATCCCGGTTTCTGCGATAGAAGTCAACTCAAGGCAATGGGGGGTCTGTCGAGATCTTTCGCATCTGGGCATTGCATTGTGTCGCAGTTTGAGTATTCCGGCCCGACTGGTGGTCGGTTTTCTCTATGGTCTTACGCCGATGGATCTGCATGCCTGGTTCGAAGCCTACGTTGCCGGACGCTGGTATACTTTCGATGCGACTCAAGCGGTTCTCAAGGGGGGATATGTGGCAATCGGCTATGGACGTGATGCCGCTGATGTTGCAGTTTACAATCAATTCGGACCGCCGGTCATTCCCATCGAACAGTGTGTTGAGGTACAGATTATCGACAAAGAAGGATATTAGCGTCTGCTATGGAGATGTTGATATGCGAAATTGATATTCGCGCTTCAGTTTCCACAATCTGGAATACTTTAATTAAATCTGACTGCTATAAAATCTGGAGCAGGGCATTTTCGTCAAATTCTTATTTCGATGGTGAGTGGAACCAAGGCTCGGAAATTAACCACAGATGGGTGGGACGAAAGCGCTACTGGCAACAGTGGCGCCCGGATGAATTTAAACAGTATTATATCAGCTCACAGGAAATTGCTGTCGTGCAAGTTTTCTGCGGCACTGTTTATCTGCATTCTTGCCTGGCCTTTTGACGCATCCCACCCCCCCAAAAAAAATGTAGCGATAACTTGTTGAAGTATCTGCCGTTTTATTTGCGTTTTCGCGCCCAGTAAATGAGTCCGCCTGCCGCTAAAAGTAACCACCCGGCAAGATCTCCTGGGGCGTTATCAAAGGTGACTATACATAAGACACCGGCACCGACAAGCAGGTGAGGCTTGTGCTGATATAATAGATCAGGTAACCACATATTCCTATTCTCCTTTTAATACCAATTCCGTTAATTAGATGATCTATTTAGGCGTAGGAAAAATGGATGAAAGCAAGGCATTGATTGCAGTAACTAGTTGTTCTAATTACAAAATCAATAACAAAGACTAAAACGTAGTTTTATGTCTAGCTAGCATTCATTTTCACAAGCATAAATGAATAGATAATTATCGGATTTGGTATTATCTTGACGCATCGTTAATTTTAATGAATATTCAAATATTCCCCCGGGACAAAGCGGTTGATATTAATCAAATAATTAATTTTTTACATGATTGCTGAAGTGACACGACTATGGACGATAACTTTAAACATTCACAAATATTACTCTTACCTGAGCATATGGAGCAGCATAATCACAATTACAATCAAATTGTGATAACACTCTCTGGTCAGACTCAATTTGATATTGATGGTTGTGGAAATATTGTCTGTGCCGGGCAGGGGTGTGTGGTCAGTGCGGATTCTGAACATACATTCTCTGGGATTGGCAGCAATAAAATTCTGGTATTAAATATTCCGCCAGGGGATGCAGCTGCTTTGGAAGGGATAGGTAATGAACAGTCCTCAGCCGTTTTTCAACGTTCGGAAAAGTTATTTTCGCAATCAAGCTATTTCCGTCTTGATAGCCAGGCTCAAAATTTAGCGCATCTATTGGGCAGTGAAATTTCTGCACATCCCGATGATCGGCTGTTAAGTAAAGCCTGTAGCGATACCCTGATTTGCGTACTGCAGCGTCATTTTGGCTCCCAGGGAGAAAAGGGGGGGAGAAACCGTTTAAATATGGATGCTCTGGATCAATATATTGCTGCGCACTGCGCACATAAAATATCTGTTATGCAATTAGCTGGATTGGTTTTTTTAGGGGAAAGTCAATTTTACTTATTATTCAAAGAACAAACAGGCATGACTCCACATCAATATGTGTTAAAAAAACGTTTAGAGCGGGCGAAAGAGCTTATTAGCCAGTCACAGTTCAGTTTAGCCCATATCGCCCTGAGCTGTGGTTTTTCCAGTCAAAGCAGTTTTACCCAGGCTTTTTCAAATGTATATAAAATCCCGCCTTCACGTTATCGAAGAAGCAATTTATACCCGTAATACTTCAAGGTGAAAATTCAGCCAGGCAAATTGTGCCGAGATGCTAGACATAAAATTGAAGTCTAGTTATTCTACAGAGAGATTTTATAACAAAGCAGATTGGTGCAATTTCCCTTGCCCTACGGGGCGCGAGCTCGAAAACCGGTTCTGCGTTGCAGCAATCGAAAAGGGAGTAACCGTTACCTCATGTTGCGCCTTGCTCTGATTTCCAAGCTCGTGCCTGACAAAGCATTTTGAAGTAACATGGGTATAGTTATTCTGCATAGAGATTTTATAACAACGCTGATTGGTGCAATTTACCTTGCCCTATAGTGCGCTGGCTCGACAACCATTTCTGTGTTGCAGCAATCGAAAAGGGAGTAACCATTACCTCATGTTGCTCCTTGCTCTGATTTCCAAGCTCGTGCCTGACAAAGCATTTTTTGATTACCCACTAGACACAGCCATTGTTATAAAGCTTGAGCTATATTCAAGATAGTACCGTTGTTGAGGAAACTGATCATGAGTAAAAATATGGTTCAACACCAACATGGCTATAGCTTGCTAGATTTGTTCACAAACTATGGAACTGAAAAACAATGTATTAACGCACTTTTCAAATGGAAATGGCCAAGTGGTTTCATTTGCTCGGAATGTGGTTCTAAAAGCTATTGTGCCCTTAAATCAAGAAAAATTTACCAGTGCAATCATTGTCATCATCAAACATCTGTCACAACCAATACAATATTTGAATATACCAAATTACCGCTAACAGTTTGGTTTTTAAGTGTTCATCTAATTACTCAGGCTAAAACAGGGATATCAGCACTCGCATTAAAACGACAGGTTGGAGTATCGTACAACACAGCTTGGAGAATCAAACAGAAAATTATGCAAGTTATGAAAGAACGAGATGATGAGCGACAGCTATCAGGTATCGTGCAAATTGATGATGCGTACTATGGTGGCGAACGTCACGGCGGTAAGCGAGGTCGAGGCTCGGAGAATAAAGTACCTTTCATTGCAGCGGTGTCGACAAATGATGAGGGGCACCCCATCAACATGAATTTTCATGTGGTTGAAGGGTTTCAATTGACAGAAGTTTCTCGTTGGGCAAAAAAGCATTTGTCTTCTGACAGCTTAGTTTTATCCGATGGCCTAGCCTGCTTTACAGCAGTAAAAAATGCTGGATGTAGGCATTCCAGCACCGTAACGGGTGGCGGCTATGAAAGTGTCACGAAAGAGCAGTTTATTTGGGTTAACACCATGATTGGCAACGTTAAAAATTCAATAAAAGGCACATATCACTCGGTCAATGATAAGCATTTACCTCGCTATTTTGCTGAATTTTGTTATCGATTTAACCGCCGATTTTCACTGACAGATATGTTACCGAGATTTATGTTCGTTGCGATGAAAACACCACCTATGCCACAAAGGCTTCTAAGTATGGCTGAAGCTTATGGGTAATCAGGAAGCATTTTGAAGTAACATGGATATAATTCAGGACTAGAGCAGCATATAGTTTAACTTATCGTTAACAAGTGAAACTATAGGTAAATCAATACACTTGGCGAAAATACCTGACAATTTATATGTGACTACTTAGACGTCAAGTCATTGGCATTTATTACACTTGTCGTAGTGATTTTAATGCTGAACATTGCTAAGCTCAATAGAATTAATTATTCACTATGAGTTTATTATGAAATTACAACAACTTAAATATTTAATCGCAATAAAAAATCATGGTTTAAATATTACTTCAGCATCAAAAAGTGTGTTTTCGGCCCAGCCAGGTATCAGTAAACAAATTTCTTTATTGGAGTCTGAGCTTGGTGTTCGCATATTCGAGCGTAAAGGAAAACATTTACAATCGATTACTCCAATTGGCATGAAAATTATTAAAGAAGCGGAAGAGTTACTTCGAATTGAGCAAAAGATAAAAACAATAAGTCAGGACTACCTTGATCCGGATAGGGGATGCTTGAATATTTTTACGACAAATACCATAGCAAAGTATTTGATGCCTCATGCAGTATCCCGATTTGTTAATAAATATCCGCAAGTCTCTTTTCATCTATCACCTGCATTTTTAAATAGCGCAGGTAGCCAAATAAATAAAGGGGAATCTGATTTTTCAATTGTTGCACAGGTTGTTCAAAAAGAAAAAGATCTTATTATTTTACCAGCCTATAAATGGACACTATCACTGATGGTACCAAAAGATCATCCTTTGAATGATGGCCGTATTATAACGCTTGAAGACTTATGTAACTTCCCCATTATCAGCTATGAAGAAGGAGCTACAGGAAGAGAATCTCAAGATGCTGCATTTTTAAAGTCAGGGTTAACACCTAATTATTTTATGACAGTCATGGATATTGAAGTGATTAAACGATACGTTGAATTGGGCCTGGGTATAGGCATTATTGCGACTATCGCCACTCATCATATGGATGAAAAAAATATGGCCAGCATTCCATTAGATCACCTGTTTTCACCTAGTGATGCGTGGTTATGCTTTAGCAAGAATATATTCTTACGAAACTATATGTATGACTTTATTGAAGATTTTTTACCCCACTTAACCAAAGAAGTAATGGAAAAGGTGAGCCTCGGATTAAATGAAGATGAAATGAATGCTATATGTAATGATTTTAAATTGGAGACTTATTAATTAATCTCAGTTCGGATGAATTTCCAATCTAATTGAACTAAAAATACATTTTACGATCAACCCTATGAGTGCATTATTACTGAGGCATTTTCTTGTCGAATTCTACCCGCGACTTCGTTTAATGCACAACCCCATTTCCAATGCAATTTAACTTCAATTGTTAAATCATGGCATAACTAACTATACCCATGATACTTCAAGATGCAAAGTCAGCAAGGTCAATTGTGCCGAGATGCCAGGCATAAAATTGAAGTCTAGTTATTCTACAGAGATATTTTATAACAAAGCAGATTGGTGCAAT
Organism: Psychromonas sp.; assembly: GCF_041586535.1. Taxonomy (GTDB): domain Bacteria; phylum Pseudomonadota; class Gammaproteobacteria; order Enterobacterales; family Psychromonadaceae; genus Psychromonas. Next base: position 9,729 of record NZ_JBFGZY010000056.1, read on the forward strand.
TTCCCTTGTCCTACGGGGCGCGAGCTCGAAAACCAGTGCTGCGTTGCAGCAATCGAAAAGGGAGTAACCATTACCTCATGTTGCGTCTTGCTCTGGTCTCCGAGCTCGTGCCTGACAAAGCATTTTGAAGTAACATGGGTATAAAAGGTAATCTTCCCCACCATTAACCATTTTTCTGCTATTTTAGTTTGGCCGCCTATAGCATCAATCAGGGCAAGGCATTCCTTAATGTCCAACGTTTTAAAAGTGCTGGCATTTCGTTATGTCATTGTATTTAAATTTATTTTTATCTTCCTTGGGAGCGAGGCATAGTTATTCTCTGTACACGATGAGCAACGCAGGATGCTTTTAGATAAACCCGTAGCGCAGCATTTGTTCGCACTTTCTACTGCGTTCTCTCGATCTCAAGCTTGTGTGGAGCAACGACACTGCGCAGGCTCTGTCTTGTATAAAGCACGCAGAAATAGCTGCAAAAATGCACGCGAAAGGTCAACATCCCCTGATATGCCTCTTTTTTTATATCCCTGATAACTTTTCATTTCTATTATTAAGTATCACGATAAGCAGATTTATCAGTATTTTTTTACTGTTAGCGTATTTTTTATAAAAAATAACGGAGAATTAAGAAAGAAAATAGGGATGATAAAAAGCAAAAATGAACTGTAACAACGGTGTCACATTTGCTTGAAAATGACGCAACAATTCAGTAACAGAAATGTTTTATTAAGGAGTTATCATGTTTAATCCACCAGATATACTTCAGCCTTCCTTTATAGATCTTCCTCTGGATGAACTATGGGGGTTTATTTCTCCTCTTTATTCAGTCGACGAGTCGTTATGGTTAGAAAAGTTACTGCCTCTGGCTGAGCCTTGCGCTGATGAGCTTAAACAGACTTCAGACAGCGCGGCTGAATTGATCAGGCGTATACGTAAAGATAAAAATGCGATACAGATGATTGATGCGCTGTTATTGGAATATAGCCTGGACACAAAAGAGGGTATTCTACTAATGTGTTTGGCTGAAGCGCTAATGCGTATTCCGGATACCGCCACAGCCGATGCGTTAATTCGGGATAAATTAACCGTAGCTGATTGGAAAGGGCATCTTAAAGATTCCAATTCTATATTTGTCAATGCCTCTACCTGGGGCTTGATGCTGACTGGTAAAGTTATTTCTTTAGATGCAAAAGACCAGGACAAACCGGCAAATGTTATTAATAGGCTGGTCAATAAAATATCAGAGCCGGTGATTCGCCAGGCGATGCATCAGGCAATGAAAATTATGGGGCACCAGTTTGTTTTGGGCCGTAATATTCAGGAAGCGATGAAAAACGGCAGGGGTAACAGAGATAAGGGGTTTACTTACTCCTTTGATATGCTTGGCGAAGCCGCATTAACCATGCAGGATGCGCAAAAATATTTTAATGATTACCTCCAGGCTGTTGAAAGTCTGGGTAAAGATACCTATAAAAGCGGCAAAGGCTGCAACCCTAATTCCCCGGATCCGACAGTCTCTATAAAATTATCCGCTTTACATCCGCGTTATGAAGCCGTTAATGAAGAACGCGTTTTAAATGAAATGTACCAAATAGTATTGAGATTATTAGAAAAGGCTCGGGCTTTAAATGTTGCCATTACCATTGACGCTGAAGAAGCCGATCGTCTTGAACTGTCATTGAAATTGTTTGCTAAATTATACCAATCTGAACAGATAAAAGGCTGGGGGAAATTTGGACTGGTAATTCAGGCTTATTCCAAACGCGCCTTACCGGTTTTAACCTGGTTAGCAGCTTTAAGCAAAAAACAAGGCGATCTGATCCCATTGCGTTTAGTAAAAGGCGCGTATTGGGATAGTGAATTGAAAATCTCACAACAACAAGGGTACAGTGCTTATCCAGTGTATACCCGTAAAGAGGGGACGGATAGTTCATACCTTGCCTGTGCACGTTTCCTGTTATGTGAGCATTTGCGCGGTGTTATTTATCCTCAATTTGCGACTCATAACGCGCATACGGTTTCAGCCGTAGCAGCCATGGCCAAGCATAAAGAATATGAATTTCAACGCTTACATGGTATGGGCGGAGCACTTTATAACCATGCCATGGAGATGTACCAGACCAATGTGCGTATCTATGCCCCTGTCGGCAGTCATAAAGATCTATTACCTTACCTGGTTCGACGTCTTCTGGAAAACGGCGCGAATAGCTCCTTCGTACACCGCCTTGTGGATGCACAATGTCCGATTGAGTCATTAACAGAACACCCGGTGCATATTTTACGCTCCCGGCCAACGTTAAATAATGGTCTGATTCCATTGCCGCCGCAACTGTTTGGTGAGCAACGTAAAAATTCCGGAGGGATTAATTTCCATATTGAGTCGCAGTGGTTACCCTTTAAAAAGGCGGTACAATCTTTTGCCACGCAGCAATGGAAAGCTGGCCCGATTGTTAATGCTAAGCGCTTAACCGGAGAGGCAATGGTTATCACGGCACCTTACGACCGCAGTGAAACTGTTGGTGTAGTTAGTTTTGCAGATAAACAGCAGGTCAGTGAGGCGATTGAAATTGCCAAGGCAGCCTATCCGCAATGGTCACAAGTGCCGGCAGGGCAGCGTGCTAATTATTTGCTCACATTAGCTGATTTACTTGAACAGAACACTGCTGAACTGGTTGCGCTTTGTCACCGTGAAGCGGGCAAAACCATTCAGGACTGTATTGATGAAATTCGTGAAGCCGTTGACTTCTGCCGTTATTACGGACAGCAGGCGAGTGACAGATTTTCCCAGCCTAAACAGATAAAAAGTGTTGATGGCAGCATAAAACAGCTTACCACTCAGGGGCATGGGGTTTTTGTGTGCATCAGCCCATGGAATTTCCCTCTGGCTATTTTTCTCGGGCAGATTAGTGCAGCCCTTGCTGCTGGTAATACAGTTATTGCAAAACCCGCTGAACAGACCTCTTTAATTGCTTATCGCACCATTGAGCTAATGCTGCAGGCCGGTGTTCCGCAAGGCGTCATTCATCTGCTGCCGGGAAGCGGTGCACAAGTTGGGGCTGCATTAACGTCGGATCCGCGCATTGCCGGTGTTGTCTTTACCGGTTCGACAGAGACAGCACAGCGTATTAACCGTTCATTGGCGGCGCGAGATTGTTTGCCCGGGCCTTTCATTGCTGAAACCGGTGGACAAAATGCCATGATTGTTGACAGCAGCGCGTTACCTGAACAAGTGGTGCGTGATGTAATGCGTTCGGCATTTGCATCTGCCGGACAGCGTTGCTCAGCATTGCGGGTTTTATTCGTTCAGGAAGATATTGCCGAGCGCATTATTACCTTAATTAAAGGTGCGATGGCTGAATTAACCGTTGGGCGTCCTGAATTACGCCGTACCGATCTGGGACCCGTGATTGATTCATTAGCCAAAAACAAACTGCTTAAACATATTGAAATTTTAAAGAAACAGGCAAAATTAATCGCTCAGACTCCATTAGATGAGAGCTGTCAATTGGGTGATTTTGTTGCACCAACGGCTTTTGAAATCAGTAGTATAGCCGTTTTAGAGAATGAAAACTTTGGTCCGATTCTGCATGTTGTACGCTTTAAAGCCGACCAGATTAAGCAGGTGGTTGAGCAGGTCAACGCTACCGGTTTTGGTTTGACACTGGGGGTGCATAGTCGTAATGAACGTACCTATAACCAGATAGAGCAGTCTGCCCGAGCCGGCAACTGTTACATTAACCGCGATCAGGTTGGCGCAGTTGTTGGTGTTCAACCCTTTGGCGGGCAAGGTTTATCGGGCACCGGTCCCAAGGCGGGCGGCCCTCATTATCTGACTCGTTTTACGCAAGAGGTATTAAAATGAAAAACAATATTCAAAACGCAGTTGATAATAGTTTAGCTGTCTGGGAAAAGTGGAATGCTTTAGGTTATTCGGCGCGTATCGACATTTTATCGCGGTTGGCAAAAAAACTCGATAAAGAGGCACAGCAGATGATTGAATTTCAATGCAATAACGCATTGCAGGAAGTCAGCGAAACGCTGCTGATGCCCGGACCAACCGGAGAGACTAATGAATTATATTGTGCTGGACGTGGCGTGTTTGTTGTCTCCGCGGATGCCGATTTACCTGCATCAGTTATTGTTGGGCAGATTAGCGCAGCTTTAGTGACGGGTAATACTGTAGTATTGTGCTTTCCCGACAATAATGCTTTAAAAAGTAGTGAGCTGAGTGCTCAGCTATTGGCTGCTGGATGTCCAAAAGACGTTGTGGAATACGTTAATTATGAAGACTTTAAGGAGATCCTTAAAAATGAAAAAACCGCAGGCCTTGCATATGCCGGACAGTTGAAAACTTCGCAAAGGTTGGCGCGCTTACTTGCAGAACGCGAAGGTTTATTAGCACAATTGATTGTAGAATGTGATTGTATAACTTTGCCGGTGATTGCCTGCCCGGCGTATATTCTCAGATTTGTAACAGAAAAAACCCGTAGCATTAATATCACTGCCATCGGCGGTAATGCCAAGCTGCTTGAGTTAGGCGGCGGCGATGTATAATTGATAGTTAAAATCCCGCTCGGTGTAAACTGCGCGGGATTTTTTATGGGTATTATTCAGTGGTGAATTGTAGGGTTAATCCATCCCCAGAAATCCCCCGGTTTGATGTTCCCACAGTTGGGCATAAATGCCGCCACCGTGAATTAGCTCCTGATGCGTACCCTGCTCCAATATCCGGCCTTCATCGAGGACAATTAACCTGTCCATCGCCGCGATGGTTGACAGACGGTGAGCAATAGCAATAACGGTTTTACCCTGCATCAGCTCGTATAAACTTTCATTAATCGCGGCTTCGACTTCTGAGTCTAGCGCTGATGTCGCTTCATCTAAAACAAGAATCGGCGCATCTTTAAGTAATACGCGGGAAATAGCGATACGTTGGCGCTGGCCGCCGGACAGTTTTACGCCACGCTCACCGACCTGCGCATCATAACCCGTGTTACCGGAGCTATCTGTCAAGCCTAAAATAAACTCATGGGCTTGCGCCTGTTTGGTCGCTTTAATCATCTCCTCTTCCGTGGCATCGGGACGTCCGTATAGGATGTTTTCACGAATTGAGCGGTGCAATAAAGAAGTATCCTGGGTTACCATGCCTATTTTCAAACGTAAACTTTCCTGCTGAACGGCGCTGATATCCTGACCATCAATGCAAATCTGACCTTTTTCAAGGTCATAAAAACGCAGCAGTAAATTGACCAGGGTGGACTTTCCTGCACCGGAGCGCCCGACCAAACCGACTTTTTCACCCGGCTTGATGTTCAGGCTCAGATCCGTAATAACCCCTTTGCTTTCTCCATAATTGAAGCTGATATTATTAAAATCTATCGTACCCTGCTTAACCACTAAGGGTTTTGCATCTGTTACATCTTCGATAATATTCGGTTTTGCAAGTGTTGACATGCCATCGGTCACTGTGCCGATATTCTCAAACAACGCGCCGATTTCCCACATTATCCATTGTGACATCCCGTTTAAGCGCAGAGCCAAACTGATTGCTATCGCAATTGCGCCTATGGTGATTGCGCTCTGCATCCATAACCCTATCGCCAGTGCGGTTATCACAAAGGCGAGGATATAGTTGCAGACCTGTACACTGACATTAATACCGGTCACCAGGCGCATCTGCCGGTAAACGGTCTCGAGAAAACCTTCCATACCCTGCCTGGCATATAAAGACTCGGCATCGGTATGAGCAAATAATTTAACCGTGGAGATATTGGTATAACTGTCGACAATGCGACCGGTCATGGTGGAGCGTGCATCGGCCTGCTCGGTGGCCACTTTTCTTAACTTGGGCACAAAATGGTACTGCAGCGCAATATAAATAACTAACCAGATAACCATCGGAATAGCCAGGCGGATATCGGATTTTGCTAACATTACCACCATGGAAATAAAATACACGGTAATATAAACCATTACATCCAACAGTTTCATGACCGCCTCTCGAACGGCCAGAGCCGTTTGCATCACCTTGGTGGCTATGCGCCCGGCAAAATCGTCCTGATAAAAAGAAACACTCTGCTTGAGCAGATAGCGGTGGGCAAACCAGCGGATAGACATCGGGTAGTTGCCGAGCAATACCTGGTGGACAACCAGTGAGTGAAACAGGGTGAGTAGGGGAATGATCACCAGGACCATAATCGACATCGCCAGTAAGGTACGCCCTTCCTCCTGCAGCAAGGTTGTCGGGTTTTTAGTGATTAACCAGTCAACAAGTTGTCCCATAAAACCGAATAATTGTACCTCAAGAATAGCCAATAAAGAGGTTAAAATGGTCATTAATATCAGCGGTTTTTTATAACCTTTTGTATAATATAGGCAGAATGCCAGCAGGGTATTGGGGGGTTGTTTGGGCTCTGCATCATTAAGTGCGGGGACTATTTTTTCGAAAAAATTAAACATCTGCTTACCTTTATGGATGATTTTGACTTTGCAGCTTATTCGGCTGTGCACTTATTATTTTATAAACAGGAAAGACAACAAGCGCTGCGTTGCAACTCTCGAAAAGAGAATGACCATTACCTCATGTTGCGCCTTGATCTGCTCTCCGAGCTCGTGCCTGACAAAGCATTTTGAAGTAACATGGGTATATACAAACGACTGTTGCTAAATGTTTTGAATATTGTTTTTAATCGGATTTTTATATCATATTTTTAACAGAAAAAGGGATAAATCACGTAACTAAATTAAGATGCATCTGCCGGGTGAGCAGTAAGGGGACCATTTGAGCAATTAAGCCATAAAAACATTTAGTTTTTAAAGGAACGGAAAAGAGTGGTGAAAAAAAGAATGTTGCTGCTCGGTTAAATGTTGCATTGACTGCTTGTGAGGCTGAAAAGTAACAAGTTGCTGTTCCGCAGACCCTCCTGGAGGGGGATGCCAAAATAGTCGCATACTGCGTTAAACTTTCTCGATTTAGGCCCACTAGATCTTCAAAAATTTGCCTTACCTGCAACCATTTAGACTCTCACTGGTGCCGTTTTTTAAACTATATGGCGCTCTAGCAGATGTCAGGCTTGTAATATACTCAAGCTAATTGAATATACAGAAACCAGCAAGTTCTTTTAGGTGTAATTATATGATTATAGAAGAAAAAGTGATTAATAATCCGCCTCGTCAGAGTGTTTTTTACCTGGATTTTTTACGCTGTATCGCCGTATTTGCCGTGGTCGCTATTCATGTGCTGGGACCTTTTCGCTATCTTTATGGTGAAATTCCAGATTCGCAGTGGTTTGCTGCCACTGCGATTAATGCCATTACCCGCTGGGCGGTTCCGGTTTTTATGATGATCAGCGGCGCGTTATTACTTTCATCTCAACGTCCTTTTGATTGCGAAGATTATCTCAGCAAACGGGTGGCCAAGGTGGTTCTCCCTTTTCTCGGTTGGAGCCTGATCTATTCCTTTATTGCCGGTTTTATGGTCAATGATCGATTTACCGGCACCTGGTCAATGATTGAGACAAGCCGGGTGATTGAGCATTCTGCAAAGGATCCGGTTTGGTACCACCTGTGGTTTTTTTATGACTTTATCCCTTTGTATTTTGTTATTCCGTTGTTACTGCCTGTGCTTAAAAAAGTGCCCCCGGAATTAATGAAACTGCTGATAATCAGCTGGATGGTACTTTATTTAATGAAGTGGCTGAAAGTGGAAAGCTTTTTACAGCAAAACCTTATTTTATACACAGGCTATTTACTGCTTGGCTGGTACCTGTTTAACCGGGATAATTCCGGGCAGCTAAAATACTGGGTCATTGCCGGAGTCAGTATGCTGATTATGAACACGTGGGGTTCCTGGTTACTGGCCATCGAGACCGGCCGCTACAGCAGTTTTTATATGGGCTATAAAACCCTGAATACGGTGATTATTGCCGCCATGCTGTTTGTGATGGCGCAGCGCTACGCCGAGAATATTCAGGGAAAACTGCGTATTTTGATCGCTGTTATTGCAAAATATAGCCTGGGTATCTATCTGCTGCACCCTTTATTACTGATTCCGGTGCGTAATTTAGATAACGGTTTTTATAGCTGGTTTGTTTCCAACTGGCTGGCAATTCCGCTTATTACTGTGGTGATAGTTTTTTTGTCATTGTGCTCTGTCGTGTTGTTAGCGAAAATCCCCTTGGTTAAGCGTCTTGTGCCGTAATTATCACTGTTGACAATGACGGCAATAGAGTAAGGCCAAAAAACAGTGTATTATCTGTGCGCAACTTTTTTTTTATGATTTTTTTAACCTAAGGTTTTGTAAATGAAACATTTTTTCGGTATTTTTTTACGCGGATTAGCAATGGGAGCCGCAGATGTTGTGCCCGGCGTTTCCGGCGGGACTATTGCTTTTATCACCGGTATCTATTCGGAGCTATTGCACAGCCTTAGTCGTTTTAATCTGCAGCTGATTAATACATTAAAAAATCAAGGTATTAGCGCCGCGTGGCAATATGTCAACGGTAATTTCCTGCTCAGTCTGGGGTTGGGGATTATCACCAGTATCCTCTCTTTAGCGCGCATTATTATCTATTTGTTAGAAAGCCAGCCGTTGTTAGTCTGGTCTTTTTTCTTTGGCCTTATTCTTGCCTCGAGCATCTTTGTGCTACGGCAGATGCGCGGCTGGGAGGCTGGCGGGATCCTGTTATTAGTTATCGGTATTGTTTTAGCCGTTGCCATTGGGCAGTTACGTCCTGCTGAGGTGGTTGCCGATCATGCATATATCTTTATGGCCGGCGCGATTGCCATCTGCGCAATGATATTACCCGGTATTTCCGGTAGCTTTATTCTCCTATTACTCGGCGTCTATAGCCATGTAATAGGCGCGGTTAAAGCACTGGAGCTAACCACGCTGCTATTTTTTGGTGGTGGTTGCGCCATTGGACTGCTGAGTTTTGTGAGGATTTTAACCTGGTTACTGGATCATTATCATCAGCGTGTTATTGCTCTTTTGGCTGGCTTTATTGCCGGATCTTTATATCTGGTCTGGCCCTGGAAAGAGGTATTGTCCGTGTATACCGACTCTCATGGTATTGCAAAACCCCTAACTCAGGCGAATGTGCTGCCGGCCCGATTTGAGCTGATAACCGGAGAATCGTCACAGCTTGTCGGTTGTGTGATGCTGATGTTATTAGGGCTGGTGGTGGTTTTTGTCCTGGAAAAGTTTGGTGAGAAAAAAGCGTAACATAGTTTTGACCCGTTGTAGTTGTCACTCTCAGCCTTGGCTGAGAGTGAACCTTGCGGTTAAATTAAAAAGCCCCCTGATTTAACCACAGGTGAGTTAGAATCGCAGCGCCATAGCCTAAGCTGATAACCGGAGCCCAACGCAGGTGGCCGACAAAGGTATAACTGCCGCGGGCCTGCCCCATAAGAGCAACGCCCGCCGCCGAGCCGATGGATAATATACTACCACCGATACCTGCCGTCAGCGTTACTAGTAGCCATTGTCCCAGCACCATATCCGGCTGCATGGTAAGCACTGCAAACATGATCGGGATGTTATCAACGACCGCACTTAATAAACCAACGGCAATATTGGCATAAGTGGGATCCCATTGGGTATACATAATACCTGATACAACTTCAAGATAACCGATATATCCCAAACCGCCGACACACATCACTACCCCATAAAAGAATAACAGCGTATCCCATTCCGCTTGTGCGACACGACTGAATATATCAAAAGGAACAACATTACCTAAGTAGTGCAGTCTTTCCTCATCACCTTCAGCAATTGCGCAGGCTCTTTTTTTGGCCAGGCTTGACGCGAGTGTTTTTCGTAGAAAATAACCAAAAAACTGCAGATAACCCAGTCCCATCATCATCCCCAATACCGGCGGAAGATTAAATAAACTGAAACTGGCGACAGCGGTTGAAATGGTAAAGAGAAATAAAATAATGATCCGGTTTGCACCGCGTTTTACCTCAACACGCTCAGAGCTGGCAGCGATCGGACCTTTGCCGATAAAAAATGACATAATTAAAGCAGGAAGAATAAAGCTGACCAGAGAGGGGATAAATAACACTAAAAACTGGTCAAAGCGCACCAAGCCTTTTTGCCAGACCATCAATGTGGTGATATCACCAAAGGGGCTGAATGCGCCCCCGGAATTGGCGGCCACCACGATATTGACGCAGGCAAGATTAATAAACTGTTTTTGCCCGGGGGCAACTTTGGTGACCACAGCGCACATTAATAATGCCGTGGTTAAGTTATCGGCAACGGGGGAAATAAAAAACGCTAAAATCCCGGTCAGCCAGAATAAACTGACATAGGACAAGCGCTTATGGACTATCCAGCTGCGTAATGCATCAAATACACGGCGCTCTTCCAGCGCGTTGATATAGGTCATCGCGACTAACAGAAAGAGAAATAACTCTGCATATTCCAGAAGATTATGGCGAAAGGCCAGCTGCACATTTTCCGCATCACTGGTACCATAGGCATGCCAGCCGATCGCCAGCCAAATAATACCTGCGGCAACCAAGACGGGTTTAGATTTGCGTAATTGCAGCGGTTCTTCAGCGGCCACTAAAATGTAGGCGAGAACAAAGATAACCAGTGCAAACCAGGCGACCGGGGTGCCGATCATCTCCGTTGTGGCTTGAGCGGCCTGTGCGCTGGCACTGGTAAGAAGTAATAGCGGGGGTATCAGGACTTGAAGTTTTAACATAACGCTCCCTGTTATCAATTTTAGTACTGCTATCTGTCCATTAATCTATCTTTTGGCTGCCGTATTTATCAACTATTAAATAGCATGGCATGGCATATTCTAAAACGCCATGAGCAGCTTTTAATTTTTTGATAGTGTCCTGAAAATAATTCAGCTCATCTAAAAGATGAGCTGAATTTTGCTGATAGGGGGAGGTGAAGCTGTTTAATTGGGTCTGCTTTTTTATAGTGGTGCCGTCGTAAAATAGGCGGGATAAAAGTTAAATATCTCCGGGTAGTATTTTTTTACTATGTTGTGGTAAGTGCCGTTAGCGCGGATCTGTTGCAGATAAAGGTTAAAGGCGGCAAGTAATTTAGGTGAGCTTTTCGGAAACAACACAGCTATTCTCTGCTGCTCGGAAATCGGGCCGATGGCTTTAATTCTTCCAGCCCATCTGTCCAGAGCGGCAAGCCCGTCGATAACATCCATCAAAGTACTTTCGGCGCTTCCGTCAAGTAATGACAGGATGATATCTTCCAGTTTTTGACCTTGATTTTGTAATATTATTTCTGCACCGGTTTTTTCCAAATTATACAGATCCGGATCGATTGAAGACTCTCTTCTTGCTAATACCTGATGGCCATTTAGTTGAGACTTTACCTGTTCAATATCTGCCAGCATTGAGCCGCTGGGCTGGATAGGCTGCAGAGTGGAATCGGTACGGGCGAATAACCAGATGCAGGCCGGAAAATAATCATCTGAAAAATTAACTACTTTTTTGCGCCAGTCAAGGACTGTTATACCATCAGCAAGCAGATCCCCCTGAATGCTGACCTTGTCGCCATACACAACTTTACGGTTTATATATTTTGCATCCTGACCGGTTAATAAACCAAAAGCCTGGCCGACTTCACTCTTAACAAATTGGTATTCCACCCCGAGATAATCTGCGAACCCCTGTATCAGCTCAACATCTAAACCGCCTGCAGTTAACTCCCCATCTACCGGATATAAGGCGACAAAATTCCCGTAGGGGATACCAATATGGCGTAACACACCGGCTGCCTGAACTTCATCTAAATCTCCCGCAAGGCTGGAGTGTGAAGAAATAGTTAAACAGCTTAATAAAACGATTTTCAGTAGTTGTGCAATTTTTAACTTTAATCTCATAGAGCTTCCTGGCGTTATCATCTTCATTTTATTGACATTCAAAAGAAAAAATGTGCGGTACTTGCCAGTCCAAAATCCTTATCGGACTGCAAAGATACTTCCAGCAAAGGCTGCTGCAGTTAACAAACCTGGCAGACAGCTATCTGCAAGATGATATTTTGATATTCTTAGATGGAAATTATCTTTTTATAATAACTCAGCTGAAAAGTTATGAAAATCAATAAAATAAAATATTTCCCTGAGCGGTTATTTTATTTTTGTTAAGCAGAGCATTTAACTTTTTGATAGTTATACAAATTCCGATAATTAGATGATCTGTTTAGGCGTAGGAAAAATGCATGAAAGCAAGGCATTGATTGCAGTAACTAGTTGTTCTAATTATAAAATTAATAACAAAGACTAAAACGTAGTTTTATGTCTAGCTAACATTCATTTTAGCAAGTATAAATGAGTAGATAATTACCGGATTTGGTATTAATGTTTTATCCATTTAGATGAAAAACACCGTCATTCATGGCGGTGATGAAAATCATTGATGCGAAGGATTAACGTTACTTAGGTCTATTTTGTTGCTCGATATAAGTCGTCAGGGCATCTAGTGCAGCACCGCCACATGATCCG
>NZ_JBFGZY010000057.1:0-22064 GCF_041586535.1 Psychromonas sp.
ATCTGTTTAGGCGTCAGGAAAAATAAATGAAAGCGAGGCATTGATTGCAGTAACTAGTTGTTCTAATTGCAAAATCAATAACGAAGCTAGCATTTATTTTAACAAGCATAAATGATCAGATAATTAATCTGATTGGTATAATACCACGAATATCCCAAACTGCTGTGCAGTTAGTTTGCCTGAAAACCAGTCGGTAAGTGCATAGCAGTCTGTATTGTAGGTATAAAAAAAGCGACTAAAAGCCGCTTTTTTTATGAAATATGTAACAGGGATCAGCCCATGCCATATTTTTTTAATTTTTTGCGTAATGTGCCACGGTTAATACCCAGCATAGTTGCTGCACGAGTTTGATTACCACGCGTATATTGCATAATAATATCTAATAATGGTGCTTCAACTTCTGATAAAACAAGCTCATATAATTCAGTTGGATCTTGACCATTAAGTTGTGCTACATAACCTGACACTGCTTGGCGTACTGAATCGCGCAGTGGTCGTTGAGTTATTTGCCCTGTAGCAGGAATACTAGTTGTTGTTGTAAGTGCTTCTGAAGAAATCTTTTGTTCAAACATGGCTATTAACTCTTTAATTATTCAAATAAGTTTCTAATGTTTTTAATTGCTCATAGGGGCAATCAAGCGCATTAAATTGTTGCTTAAAGTGACCTGACTTATCTTGCTCTTTTAAATACCATCCAACATGTTTTCTAGCAATTCTTGGTCCCATTACTTCTCCGTAAAAACCATGTAACGCTTGCACATGATTAAGAAGAATATAGGCAATTTCTAATTTCTCCGGAGGAGCAAGTTGCTCTCCAGTTGTTAGATAATAATTAATTTGATTGAATATCCAAGGCGCACCTTGTGCCCCCCGGCCAATCATAATGGCGTCCGCACCTGTGTAATCAAGCACATATTTCGCTTTTTCCACTGATGTAATATCACCATTGGCAATAACAGGAATGGTCACATTTTCTTTAATTTTTTTTATAGTATCGTATTCAGCAAGCCCATTATAAAAACATTGCCTCGTACGACCATGCACGGCAAGTGCCTGGATACCTGATTGCTCTGCTAATTTCGCAATTTCGAGACCATTTCTACTTTCCGGATCCCAGCCGGTGCGAATCTTTAATGTAACCGGCACGTCAACGGCATCAACCACACTTTCTAAAATTGCCTGCACAAGTTCAGGGTGGGGTAATAATGCTGAGCCAGCTTTTTTCTTATTCACTTTTTTGGCTGGGCAACCCATATTAATATCAATAATCTGAGCGCCAAGTTGCACACTTAACTGCGCTGCAGCGGCCATCGCTAAAGGTTCTGAGCCGGCAATCTGCACTGATCTGATGCCAGATTCATCATGGTAGTCCATTCTTAACTTAGATTTTTTACTATTCCATACACGCGGATTTGACGACAGCATCTCCGATACAGCAAGCCCGGCACCCTGTTTTCTGCAAAGTTCACGGAAGGGACGATCTGTTACCCCTGCCATAGGTGCTAAAATGATTTTGTTGTTTAGTTGATACTGCCCAATGCGCATAAAATAAGCAATCTCTTTTGGTTAAGGCCGCGTAGTGTACGCATTTTTTCAAAGAGAATAAAGGCTATTAATTAAGCATTTTACAATTATTTTGCTTGCAAACTAAACGATTTTAAGTTTTATCAATTTGATCTCTATTTTTTATTTTAAAGTACTTGTCAGCGAACATTATTTATGTATTTTTCAGGATAAAGGCTTGCGACTCTTCTTTATTTATGTTTTTGCAACAAGGAATTATCACTCACCTTTTTATGGGGATGGGGGGGGATGCATCAGGTGTTTGAGTTTTAGCGGACAAAAATTATTTTTTTATGCCGCTGAGTCTTGCCCATTCCTCTTTTATCATCGCTTTATCCATCTTGAACCACTGCCCGTAAACTTCAATCAGTTCATCCGCCTGCTGCTCTAAAATACCTGATAAAGCCAGTGAGCCATTGTTTTTAATTAAGGCTTCAATGCTGGTTGATAGTTCACGAAGGGGACCTGCAAGAATATTCGCTACTAACACATCGGCCATAATGCCTGCAGGTAAATCTGCGGGTAAATATAACTCCAGTTGATCAGAAACATTGTTACGTTGGGCATTGTCACGACTGGCCGTAATTGCCTGCGGATCGATATCAATACCGATCACCCGTTTAGCACCCAATTTCAGGGCTGCAATGGCTAAAATACCGGATCCGCAACCAAAGTCGATAACCACTTTATCCTGTAAGTCCTGACTGTCTAACCACGCCAGACATAATGCCGTAGTTGGATGAGTGCCCGTACCGAATGCAAGGCCCGGGTCTAGCATAACGTTAACCGCATTTTCATCCGGTACAGGTTTCCAGCTCGGGCAAATCCATAAACGCTCACCAAACTTCATCGGGTGGAATTTATCCATCCATTCCCGTTCCCAGTCCTTATCTTCGAGCTGTTCAATTTTGTAGGAAAAATCATCGCTTAATAGCGGGCTGTTGCGTAACTGTTCAAGGACAGGCTGCATATCCATCTCCGCTTCATAAAGACCGGTTATATCTGTATCGCCCCAAAGACGTGTTTCACCCGGTGCCGGTTCAAAAATGGGTACGTCATGCGCGTCGGTAAAAGTGGCAGACAGTGCGCCGCTTTCCATTAGCAGTTCACCGATATCTTCCGCATTTTTTGCAGTCGCGTTTAGTTTTAATTGTATCCAAGGCATGCTTTTGTCCTTTGTCTGGGTGATTACCATATTGCAGTTAATAATGAGATCCAGCCTGTTTTTTGAAAAACAATTAAGGCAGATCTGTCAATGGTCGGTAGTATACCTAATTCCTATGCAGATGTAGATTCGTTCGCCGGGTGAAAGCTGATAGTTGCGCTCTTTCGGGCAAGCCAAGTTTATCTTTTACGTCGCGCAGGTATAAAAAAGGTGCAGGGGAGGGGCAGGTAATACGGTGATGCTTAAAGAATAATATTATTCTTTAAGCAAATTAACCGGGCATGTTTTATAAGACTTTTCTGAATACACCTTTTGCAAATGAATAACCGGATGCCTGCATAAACAGTGTCACGCCCTGTTTTTCTTGTTCCGGGAATTCATCTAAATACATTTTAACGACTTCAGTACCTTCCTCTTTGAGAAGTTTTTCGACCTGGTCCAGGAGATTTTTAGCGACACCGCGGCGACGCGTTATAGCACGAACACATAACAAGCTTAATGTCGCTTCCTGATCAGTGGTTGTAACTCTTACTGCGCCGAGATGACGGTCATTAAATAAGGTAACAAACAGTTGAGCTTGTTGGTCTTCAATTAATGCCTGCAGTGCCTCATTGGTGAGCTGCTCAGGTGTAAAGTAATCCTGATAGAGTTTCTGCAGATCAGTTAATAGTTGTGTTGATTGTTCAGGTAAAAAGACAGATAAGCGCATATTAGGACTCTTTTTATTATGTTTTAATCGAAGGCGTTGAGATTGCTTATTATGGTTTAATCTGCAGCCAATGTAATTTTTCCATTCGGTGATGGATGTTATTATTTTAATTAAAAATATGCTGGTTTGGTACTGCCACTGCAGCACCCTTATTTTTTCTTAAGCCATAACAGTGGATCCTGAGCGGTACCTTTGTGACTTAATTCAAAATACAGACTATTTCTATCCTGTCCGCCACTGTGTCCTGCAAGGGCGATAGCATCCCCCTGTAAAATAATATCGCCGGTTTTTTGCAGCAGGGTTTGGTTATAACCGTACAGACTGATGTAATCATCACTATGATCCAATGCGATTACCATACCGTAACCTTTGAAATAACCGGCAAATAAAACCCGTCCGCTTGCCACCGCACGTACTTTTTCGCCTTCATTCGCATCAATAGTGATTCCTTTCCATTTGACCTGGCTACTGCGCCGGCTGCCAAAAGTAGATAAAACCTCGCCTTTTATTGGCCAGTTTAATTGGCCTAGTTGTTTGGCAATACTGGAGTAGGTTTTTTCTGCTGATTTTGCTTCTATTTTTTGACGTGCTCTTGCTTTTGCTGCGGCTAATTCTCGTTCTTGTCTGGCTTCTTTCTCTTTTTTTAGTTTTGCTGCCAGGCGTTTTTCTTCGTCACCGAGTTGTTCAAGGAGGGCATTCTGATAATTTAAATCCTGTTTCAACTCGCGCAGTGCTTTGGCGCGTTGTTCGCCCTGTTTGATCAGTTCTTGTTCAGTTGCTTTTTGTTGTGCGTACAGCTCTTCTAACGCAAGCAGAGCCTGAGTTTGTTCAGATTTATTTGCCTCTAGTTGCTGCTGAGTTTCGTAAAGGCTGCTGATACTTTCCAAGCGCGCTTCATTGAGGTAATGATAATAACTTTTTGCACGGACTATTTTGCTGATATCTTCTTGATTTAATATCAGTTTAATTAAATCATTTTGCCCCGCCATGTAGCTGCTTATTAATTGCTGTTCAAGAATTTTTTGTTGTTTTATTTTATCTTCTTCGAGCGTTGTCGTTTGTTTGAATAATGCTTTGAGGCGCTTGTCTTCTTCCAGGATAACCTGTTTTGTCTGTTGTACCTGCAATGATGCGGCTGCAGCTTCCTGTTCAGAAGTAGCAACAAGCTCTTCTAATAGTTTACTTTTTTGGGCCTGTTTGCTTTTGTTATTCTTACTTGCTTCTATTTGCTGTTGAATTTTTGAAAGATCATTAGCAGCAAAACTTGTCTGTATTGAAAGCGTAAAGATAAAAAATAAAAACAGGCAGTTAGCTAACATTGTTGGGATTTTTTTCCGGGAGATATGCTTAGCGCTGGTCATCAGTATTCTACACTTATTTAAGATGCTTCAGTATTTAGAAACTTTATCAACTTTGTTAGCTGATGTTGAGTAAAATAACTAAATACTGAGCTATTAATAGCAATATCTTGCGATAAATCTATTTTAATGTGATAAGTGGCTTACCGGTCATTTCTGCAGGGATTTCCATATCCATTAATTTTAACATGGTCGGCGCAATATCACATAAGCGTCCACCTGAAGCCATTTCAGCTTCGCGACCAACGTAAATAAATGGTACTGGTAAGCTTGTATGCGCAGTATGAACACCGCCTGTTTCAGGATCAATCATCTGCTCAGCATTACCGTGATCGGCAGTAATTAAACACTCACCACCCACTTCTTTTAATGCTTCTACAACTTTACCAACGCAGGCATCAACGGCTTCACAAGCTTTCACTGCAGCTTCATAAACGCCGGTATGGCCAACCATATCTCCGTTAGGGTAGTTACAGATAATCACATCGTATTTTGTACTCTTGATAGCATCGACTAATTTTTCAGTCAGTTCTACTGAGCTCATTTCCGGCTGCATATCATAAGTTGCGACTGCCGGAGATTTAACTAAAACACGATCTTCACCTTTAAATTCAGATTCAACGCCGCCGTTAAAGAAGAAAGTTACGTGTGCATATTTTTCTGTTTCAGAGATACGCAGCTGTGTTTTGTTATGATCGGCCAACCATTCACCGAAGGTATTAGTTAATTCTTCACTTGGGAATGCTGCAGGGGCAGTGATGTCATCGGCAAACTCTGTCAGGGTCACAAAATGCGCTGCAGGTGTCGTTGTACGTTGGAAACCGCTGAAGTTTGGATCAGTGAATGTGTAAGTTAATTCGCGTGCACGGTCAGCGCGGAAGTTCATAAATAAAACCGCATCGCCATCCTGAATCGGCGCTTTTTCACCAATTACAGTCGCTTTAACAAATTCATCATTTTCATCGCGGGCGTAGGCATTTTCCAAACCAGCCAAAGCTGTTTCAGCTGTGTATTGCGCTTTTCCTTGGGTTAACAGGTCATAAGCTTCTTCAACGCGTTCCCAGCGATTATCGCGGTCCATAGCGTAGTAGCGACCAACTAATGTGGCTGTGCGGCCAACGCCAAGTTGAGCATATTTTTCTTCAAATAGAGCCAGTGTACCGGCAGCACTTCTTGGTGGCGTATCGCGTCCATCCAGGAATGCATGTACCAGTATCTCTTTAGCACCACGTTTTGCGGCTAACTCGATAGCAGCAACCATGTGGTCATCGTGGCTGTGTACGCCGCCGGGAGAAGCAAGGCCCATAATATGTACCGCTTTACCGGCTGCGACAGCTTGATCAACCGCTTTTACAAAGGTTGCATTATCAAAAAAATCACCATCAAGGATAGATTTAGTCACTTTGGTTAAGTTCTGGTAAACCGTGCGGCCTGCGCCGATATTGGTATGGCCAACTTCTGAGTTACCCATTTGACCATCTGGTAAACCAACATCCATTCCGGATGCTGAAATCAAATCGTTTGCGTAATCTTTGCAAAGTTGATCAAGTACTGGCGTATTGGCATTCGCAACAGCATTATCAGGCATATTCGGGCGGTATCCCCAGCCATCCATAATTAATAAAACAAGTGGTTTTTTAGCAATAGTCATGTAGAGCCTCTTTGATATTGATGTTTAAAATATGTATATACCCATGATACTTCAAGGTGCTGATTTTGCACTTTCAAGCAACTATGGGTATTAATACCGAAATATCCTGAAAATGATGGTTAGTCAGTTTCTAAGTTACTTTGGTATTGTTACTCATTGTGCCGTGCAATAATCATTAACTTAATTACAGAATGGGTGATTTTACAACATTGGTTGCTGTTGTCACTGAAAAAGCCGATCTATAGCCTAATAGGCTGTAAAAAATAGCTCAATTTAGTTATTTTATAACTTTATGAATAATACTTTGGCTGATCTTATTCATTTCACAAGGTATAATCCTGCCAATTTCCCATAACAGAAGATGAACGTAATTTATGCAAGAATATATTGATTTTTTTTCCAATGAACCAATCCTGTCAGTTGCATGGGTGGCTATCGCCGCGATGCTGGTACAAAGTCTCGTTAAGAGTAAAATATCGGGTGTAAAAAGTATCGCAGCACAGGATGCGATCATGATGATGAATAAGCAAAATGCAATTATTGTTGATGTCCGCCCTGCAGATGAATACAAAAAAGGCCATATTGTGAACGCAAAAAACATACCTGTGTCACAAATTGATAAAGGTGGTTTTGCTGATATTGAAAAACATAAAGATAGCCCCATCATAGTAGTATGTGCATCAGGTGATCGCTCTTCAAGTGCGGCAGGTAAATTGGTAAAAGCGGGTTTTGGCCAGGTAAACAATTTATCAGCGGGTATGAGCGGTTGGGCTGCTGCAAACTTACCAACAACGAAGAAGTAAATTATGGCAACTGTAATTATTTATACAACACCCTGGTGCCCGTACTGTACCCGGGCTAAGAAATTATTGGATCAGAAAAACGTTAGTTATACAGAGATTGATGTTTCAGAGCATGATGCACGTTCTAAAATGGTTGCGTTAACGGGGGGAAGAACCGTTCCTCAACTGTTGATCAATGATCAGCCTACGGGTGGGTGTGATGAACTGCATGCACTTGAGCATAGCGGCAAGCTGGATAAATTATTAAGCAGATAAACTATCAGCTGGAACTTAATACTCGAGAAGTTAACGCCAAAATTATTAATATAAAATTAAGGGATTATAATGTCAGAACAACAAGCTCAACCACAGCAAATTGAATTTAGTATCCAACGCATCTATGTAAAAGACATCTCTTTTGAATGTCCTACTTCGCCTGCTATTTTCAAAAAAGAGTGGGCACCTGCTGTATCAATGGACATTGATACAAAAAGTAAAAAGTTAGAAGAAAATGTTTATGAAGTTGTTTTGAGTTTAACAACCACTGCAAAAGTAGGAGAAGAGGTCGCCTTTTTATGTGAAGTGCAACAGGCGGGTATTTTCTCTGTCGGTGATTTAGAAGGTGAGCAAATGGCACACTGCCTGAACGCATTCTGCCCTAATATTTTATTCCCTTATGCACGTGAAGCGGTATCCAGCCTTGTTACCCGTGGTACTTTCCCGCAATTAAATCTTGCACCGGTTAACTTTGATGCTCTATTCCAGCAGGCAGTAATGAAGAAGCAGGCAGAAGCAGCAGCTAAATTAGATTCTTAATCAAATTATAAGCAGAATAGGTATTTCAATGGCAGATAAAACAGCCATTACAGTCTTGGGGGCGGGGTCATATGGCTCCGCCCTCGCTGTATCTCTGGCTCGAAACGGTCACCCCACCTTACTTTGGGGCCATGAAGCCGATCATATAGAACGGTTAAAGTCTGAACGCGAAAACAAAGCATTTTTGCCCAATATCAGCTTTCCGGAACTGTTAACACCGGAAGTCGATTTAGCAACTTGTCTAGCGGCAACCCGCAATGTTCTGCTGGTAGTGCCAAGCCATGTGTTTGCTCTGGTGTTACAGCAGATAAAACCATTTCTTAGCGCACAGCACCGAATTGCCTGGGCAACCAAAGGGTTGGAAGCTAAAACCGGTCGCCTACTGGAAGAAGTAGCAAGAGAGGTATTGGGTGAAGGTTATCCTTTAGCCGTTATCTCCGGTCCGACTTTTGCCATGGAAGTGGCGAAGGGCATGCCCACTGCGGTGGCAGTCGCCGGATCTGAAGGTGAATTTACTCAATATATTGCCGATCTATTTCATAATAACAGTAATTTCAGAACTTATATTTCCGATGATTTTACGGCCGTGCAGTTGGGCGGTGCGGTTAAAAATGTTATCGCAATAGGTGCGGGCCTGGCTGATGGCCTGGGCTTTGGAGCTAATGCGCGTACTGCATTGATTACGCGGGGCTTAGCCGAGTTAACCCGCTTAGGTGTGGCACTGGGGGCTAAAGAGTCATCCTTTATGGGGATGGCAGGCCTGGGAGATCTGGTTTTAACCTGTACCGATAATCAATCCCGTAATCGCCGCTTCGGGCTTGCTTTGGGGCAGGGCAAGGGGATTGAGGAAGCGCAGATTGAAATAGGCCAGGTAGTAGAAGGTTATAGAAACACCGAAGAGGTGTTTAATTTGTCACACCGGGTCGGCATTGAAATGCCTATATGTGAACAAATTTATTATGTCTTATATCAGGGCAAGGGCGTCAAGCAGGCAGCGATGGATCTGTTATCGCGCAGTCCAAAAGATGAGTGATTAAAGTTTTTTCAATCACTGTATATGAAAAAAGGCTTCTGAAAAGAAGCCTTTTTTCATTGTTTGCCCAGCGCTAAATCCTAAGATTCCTGAAGGATATTCAGCATACGGCGAAGTGGCTCTGCAGCACCCCATAGCAGTTGGTCACCAACAGTAAATGCACTGACATATTCAGGGCCCATTGCTAATTTACGGATACGGCCAACAGGAATACTTAATGTACCTGTTACTTTTGCCGGAGAAAGTTCCTGTACAGTAACTTCACGCTCATTTGGAATCACTTTAACCCAGTCATTATGCGCCGCTAAAATACCTTCAATTTCAGCTACGGAAATGTCTTTTTTCAGTTTCATGGTGATTGCCTGGCTATGACAGCGCATTGCACCAATACGCACGCATAAACCATCAATGGGTACTTGCTGATCACTTGTCCCTAAAATCTTATTGGCTTCGACCTGTGCTTTCCACTCTTCTTTACTTTGACCTGAAGGCATTGGCACATCGATCCAGGGAATTAGGCTGCCCGCTAAAGGAGCACCAAACTGCTCTGTTGGTAGCGCATCACTACGGATATGCTCTGCAACTTGCTGGTCAATTTCTAAAATTGCCGATGCAGGATCTGCCAGTTTATCAGCAACAGCCGCATTGATAGAGCCCATTTGGCTGATCAGTTCACGCATGTTTCGTGCGCCGGCACCGGAGGCAGCCTGGTAGGTATGCGGGGTTACCCATTCGATAAGGTCTTGTTCAAATAGACCGCCTAATGCCATTAATAATAATGAAACGGTACAGTTACCGCCGACAAAGGTTTTTACGCCATCTGCAATGCCTTGTTTGATAACATCTTTATTGACCGGATCTAATACGATAATACTGTCATCTTTCATACGCAGTGAGGAAGCTGCATCAATCCAGTAGCCATTCCAGCCTGCAGCGCGCAGTTTGGGATAAACTTCATTAGTATAATCACCACCCTGACAGGTAACGATAATATCCATCTCAGCAAGTTGCTCAATTGCAAATGCATCTTTTAATGTGTCGGTCGGTTTACCAATTTCAGGTGATGCAAGGCCAACTTGAGAGGTGGTGAAAAATACAGGTTCAATTGTTGCAAAATCATTTTCATCACGCATTCTTTGCATCAGCACAGAACCAACCATACCGCGCCAGCCAACTAAACCAACTTTTTTCATGTTCCATTAATCCTTTCTGTTAAATAATAAAGAGTATCCGGCTAATGATTAACCGAATAGTAAATTTACCATTATCAGGTTGCTTCTGGCTAGTTTTTTGAGTGATCCAGATTAATAAATAAGGAGAAAAAAGATAATTATATATCCCCATGATACTTCAAGATGCAAAGCATTTTGAAGTGTCATGGGGATAGGCATCCTATAATTCAACTTGGCTTATTTATTAAGGCGCTTAGATTTCATAATCGTAAATTGTTGGAATTGGCAGGCGTTTGTGTTGAGTGCGTAAATAGATGGCGATTAGCTTATCTGCAATTTCTTGAGAGACTTCCTTACCTTCCAGAAAATCATCAATTTGATCGTAGGTCATGCCCAGTGCATGTTCATCTTTGAGCTGCGGATTGTTTTCTTCCAGATCGGCAGTAGGGGCCTTTTCAATCAGTATCGCAGGAGCACCAAGCTGTTTGGCTAATGCGCGAACCTGGCGTTTATTTAAACCGAATAAAGGTGCTAAGTCACAGGCTCCATCACCATGTTTAGTATAAAATCCGGTAATATTTTCAGCACTGTGATCTGTACCAACAACCAAACCGCCTGTTAATCCGGCAATTTCATATTGTGCGATCATGCGCATCCGCGCTTTTACATTACCTTTAACAAAGTCGATATTGGTGCCTTCAGAAAGATCTATGCTGCTTTGTTGGACAGCGTTTAGTGTACTTTCATGGATGCCGTCAGCACCGTTCTGGATATTCACCGTAATCACATGAGAAGGCTGAATAAATTGTAAAGCTAATTGTGCTTCATCTTCATCTTTTTGAACCGCATAGGGAAGACGAACGGCAATAAATTGATATTTTTCGCTATTCTCGACCTGATTTAACTGCTCTACTGCAAGCTGGCATAAACGTCCGGCGGTACTGGAATCTACGCCACCGCTAATACCTAACACCAGAGTGTGGCAACAGGCTTGTTGTAATTGAGTTTTGATAAAGTCGATACGACGTTGAATTTCCGTTTCTACATTGATAGTTGTTAAAACACGCATCTCTTGCAATATTTTTTGTTTCATAAAAATTGCCTATATTTGGGGGAATGTGAGGGCTAATAATATTTTTATTTTTATTTTGATTTTGATGAAAATTAACTGGTTTTTGTAGTGTTAGATATAATTCATCAAATAGTTATAGCTAGTTATACTAAATTTTTCATATTAATTCACCCTACAAAACGACTTGTGTGATTTTAATTATTCGTTAAAAGCTAAAAGTCCGGTAAGATAATCCTTTTTATTGTTTAATCATTAAGGTTTTTCTATGTCTTTAAGTGTTGTCATCCTTGCCGCCGGCAAAGGAACGCGTATGTGCTCCAATCTTCCAAAAGTACTCCATAAAATTGCAGATAAACCCATGGTTCAGCACGTTATTGATACGGTGAAAAGTGTCGGCTCTGACAATATCCACCTGATTTACGGCCATGGGGGGGAGCAGGTGCAGGAAAAAATAGCCGATGAAGGTCTTAACTGGATTCATCAGCAGGAGCAATTAGGAACCGGACATGCAATGCAGATTGCACAGCCACATTTTAAAGATGATGAAAAAATTCTGATGGTTTATGGTGATGTGCCATTACTGTCAGAAAAAACCTTAGCTGATTTAATCAGTGCGCAACCTGAAGGCGGTATCGGACTATTAACTGTTGAATTGGATAATCCAACGGGATACGGGCGTATTGAGCGTTTAAACGGAGCAGTTGTCGGTATTGTTGAGCAAAAAGATGCCAGCCCGGAGCAGTTAAAGATTAAAGAGATCAATACCGGCATTCTGGTTGCGGATGCAAATGATTTAAACCGCTGGTTGCCCGCGTTAAGCAATGCCAATGCTGCCGGGGAATATTATATTACTGATATTATTAAAATGGCGCATTTAGACGGACGTACCATCAATGCAGTCCAGCCGGAAAGTGCTATTGAAGTTGAAGGTGTTAACACACGTCTGCAACTGGCTAATTTAGAGCGTGCCTACCAGTTAAAAAAAGCCAATGAGTTATTGTTAAGTGGCGTGATGCTGCGTGATCCTAACCGTTTTGATCTGCGCGGGGAGTTAACTTGTGGTGTTGATGTTGAAATTGATATTAATGTCATTATTCAGGGTAAGGTTAACTTAGGTGACGGCGTTGTGATTGGGGCAAACTGTATTCTGATTGATTGTGATATTGCTGATAACGCTGTTATTCAGGCTAATTCAATCATTGAATCAAGCAGCGTTGGTGCGCGCGCAACTATCGGTCCATTCGCGCGTATCCGCCCGCAAAGCGTGTTGCAGGAGGGAGTGCATGTGGGTAACTTTGTTGAAATTAAAAAATCAACTCTCGGCAATGGTAGTAAATGTGGGCATTTAAGTTATATCGGGGACAGTACATTAGGCCAACGGGTTAATATCGGTGCAGGTACAATCACCTGTAACTATGATGGCGCGAACAAATTCCATACCCATATTGGAGACGATGTATTTATCGGCTCAGATTGCCAGTTAATTGCTCCAGTTACGGTCAACAACGGCGCGACAACTGCTGCAGGCTCTACAATTGTGATGGATGTACCGGAGAATGCATTAGCTGTTGCGCGTTCTAAGCAACGTACTATCAATAACTGGAAACGTCCGGTTAAAAAGAAATAGGTTATAAATAGCGGCAAGCGGCGAGCTTCGCCAGGCAGAATTCGCCGCTATTGACTCGAAGCTTGTTGCTGTTTTACAGGTATAAAAAAGGGTGCTCTAAGCACCCTTAATTTTAAACACTGATTAAACGATATTAGTCTTTTTTGATTTTCAACTGACGTTTACAAACATAAACATTCTCAAGATGTTTTAATGTTTCAGTAGGCATACCTTTTGGCAATTCAATTGTTGAATAGTCATCATTAAGCTTAATATCACCGATAAAACGGCTATTGATATCAGCTTCATTGGCAATAGCACCTACGATGTTCTTAACTTGAACACCGTGTGCACGACCTACGTCCAGGCGATATGTTTCTAATTCAACATCTGTCGGACGGCCACGACCACGAGGTTTATCAGCGCCTCTTTCATTACGATCCGGGCGTCCACGGTCATTACGATCCCGGCGTCCGCGATCATTACGATCAGCACGGTCAAAGTTACGATCATTGCTGCGTGGTTCAACAAATTTTTCTTCAACGGGTTGTAATGGTTTTTCTTTTTGCGCTAAGAAAAGTAAAGATGCTGCAAGATCTAAATCATCAATATCAGTATTGTTTTGAATCTCTTCAAATAATGTACGGTAGAAGCTTAAATCTTCACTTTCACAAACAGAGAAAAGTTGTGTTTCAAAGTTTTTAATACGTGTTTTAGTCACTTCATCACGGCTTGGAAGATCCATGATGGTAATCTCTTGACGTGTCGCACGTTCAATTGCTTTCAATAGGCGACGCTCACGTGGTGCTGCAAATAAAATTGCTTTACCTTTACGGCCAGCACGACCTGTACGGCCAATACGGTGAACATAAGATTCTGTATCAGTCGGAATATCGTAGTTTACTACCAGGCTCAAACGCTCTACATCAAGACCTCGAGCAGCAACGTCAGTCGCGATTAAGATATCCAAGCCACCTGATTTCAAGCGTGCAATAGTACGCTCACGTAATTGCTGATTCATATCACCATTTAATGCAGCGCTGCGGTAACCGCGCGCTTCCAGGCGTTCAGCCAATTCAACCGTTGCTGTTTTAGTGCGGGCAAAAATGATTACGCCATCATATTCTTCCGTTTCAAGCATACGCGTCAGTGCATCCAGTTTATTCACACCACGCACGATCCAACATTTCTGTTCGATATTTTCAACTGTAGATGTTTTAGCCTTGATTTTAACTTCGCTTGGATTGTTCATGTAACGTTTGGTAATACGTTTAATCTGATCCGGCATAGTTGCTGAGAAAAGTGCCGTTTGGCGTGTATCAGGCATCTCATTCATGATTGTTTCAACATCATCAATGAAACCCATACGCAGCATTTCATCTGCTTCATCAAGAACCAATGCTTTAAGATTCGATAAATCCAACGTTTTACGTTTCAGGTGATCCATCACACGGCCGGGTGTACCAACCACAACTTGCGGGCCGCGTCTTAACTGCTTGAACTGAATATCATAGCTTTGACCGCCATAAATAGGTAATACATGGAAACCACGTAAGTGACGAGAATAAGTTTGGAATGCTTCTGCAACCTGAATTGCTAATTCACGTGTTGGTGCAAGCACTAATACCTGCGGCTGGTTTGAATTAACATCAATGTTCGCAAGTAAAGGTAATGCGAATGCTGCTGTTTTACCTGTACCGGTTTGCGCAAGACCTAAAACATCCTGACCGTTTAATAATAGGGGAATACATTGCGCTTGAATTGGAGAAGGAGTTTCATAACCTAATTCAGAAACAGCTTTAGTGATTGCTTCTGGTAAATTTAATTCGCTAAATTTTGGTAAAATAACTTCTTGTTCTTTGTTTATTGACTCTGACATATTGGCCTCATGAGTTCGGTTTAAGTCTGCATTTAAGAGATAACTCAAATGCACAGAATTCAGCTTATACCTACATCACCTCAATCATTTCAGTTTATGACTGAAACCATCTATGAATTTTTCGTGTTATCAACCGCGTAGTAGGTTTAATCTGAAGATTTCGCATGGATAAAATCAATCCTTTTGCGAGGGTGGCGCATTCTACTTGATTTGCGTAGAAAATGCTCGTGTTATTTGAAGTTGCGCGCAAAATAAAAAAATAATTTCAGATTAACGCCCTGGTGCAAATATAATTCTTGCCAATTTATCATATATATTGTTCCTGTTTTGCGCATAATTTAGTTGTGAAGAGACGCTTAGAGCAGGGCGTTTGATTGAGCAGTTACAGGCTATTGGGATTGAAATCAACGCAGAGCAAGAGGATTAGAGAGTTAAAAGGGGCAGCGCAGATATCTGCAAAAATCGATATAAGGGCTAAACGTAGCGTTAGCCCTTATTAACAAGAGGATTTTATTTATAAAAAGAGTGATCGCCACTTTGATGTTCAGTAATATCCCGAACTGCATTCAACTCACCGGAAAACTCTTCCAGCAGTTCTTTTTCAATACCTTCTTTAAGCGTTAAATCCACTTGTGAGCAGCCGTTACAACCACCGCCGAACTCAATAATGGCAACATTATCCGAAGTGATCTCTATTAATTTGATAAAACCACCGTGACTTGCCAACTGCGGATTTATCTGTACTTGAATAACGTATTCAACGCGTTCCATTAATGGCGCATCATCTTTTACTTTGCGCATTTTTGCATTTGGTGCTTTAAGTGTCAGTTGTGTTCCGGTTTCTTCTTCAACCAAATCGATAAAGGCATCTTCCAAAAATGGCACGCTAACATCATCAACTAAGGCATCAAAGCCATCAAAGTTTAAGCGTGTGTCACTGCCCTCTACAGCTTCAGGTGGACAATAGGAAACACCGCATTCAGCTTTTGCAGTACCAGGATTAATGACAAACACGCGGATGTTTGTTCCTTCTTTTTGTGGTTCAAGTAACTTTTTAAAATGTGCTTGTGCAACCGGTGTGATTTCAATCATAGTTAAACCTTTGTTCCTGAGTAATTTACTAGGTTATTATAAATAATTTAGAAAAAAAGAGTAGCGATAATTTTAATCACCCTCTTATAAGCTTTTTATTTGTCGATACTATTACTTATACCCATGTTACTTCAAGATGCAAAATCAGCAAGCCAAATTGTACTTATTATGCTAGAGCGCCATATAGTTTAAAAAACGAACGCCAGAGCTGACTGAAAATCGCTCCCAAAGGGCGAGGCCCAAATGGTCGCATGTTGCGTTAAATTTTTTCGATTTAGGCCCACTAGATCTTCAAAAATTTGCCTTACCTGCGATCATTTGGGCTCTCGCTGGTGCTGTTTTTTTAAACTATATGGCGATCTAGGGAGCTATCAAGAGATTTACTTTGTTAATCCTCTATTGCCAGAATTACAAAAAGACCTAATTCTTTTATAGTCATTCTACATTGATATTTTATAACGACGCAGATGAGTGCCATTTGGCTTGCCCCATGGGGCTCAGCTCGAAAACCAGTATTGTGTTACAGCATTCGATAAGGGAACAACCATTACCGTCATGCTGTGCCTTATTCTGCTCTCCGAGCTGAGCCCTGATAAAGCACCTTGAGGTATCATGGGTATAACATACCGGTAAACAAATATTTTTATGCCAGCTTGTTTATTTTTGAACAGGTAACGATGTTCGGCAGATACACCAGATGTCGATCCTCTGCACGCCGGCCTCTAACAACGTTTGACATAAGCTGTTGGCAGTAGCGCCAGTAGTGACAACGTCATCGACAATGACAATATAACTGCCGGCTATTTGTTGTCGAACAGAAGGATCAATAGAAAAAGCCTTGTTTACGTTTTTTCTGCGTTTATATACTGAAAGCCCTTCTTGCGGAGCTGTCTTTAGGTGACGTTCCACTTTTTCTGACAGCAGCGGAATATGTAATTGTTTTGAGATCACCTGGGCAATGATATCTGCCTGATTAAAACCACGCCGACGGTTCTTTTGTATATGTAAAGGCACTGGTAGTAAATAATCGATGCTGCTTATCTGCAGTGCAGACAAATAAAGCCGGAGCGATGCTGTTAATAATTCTCCCAGAAGCTCACCATAAATTAACTGCCTGGAGTATTTCAATTTTTTAATAAGGGTGGAATAAGGTTTCCGGTAGTCTCCGAGGGCATGTAATTGAGTAAAACGGTGTGCTTGCTTCAAGCAGTCCCCACAAAATGGAGAGGAGTTATTTAGGGCTAAACCACAGCGTTGACAGCACGCTCTCTCTTTCACTAATGCTTTTTGGCAATGGCTGCAGATCAGTTTATTGTTACTGGATAATTCGCATATTAAACATTGTGCCGGTAAGAATAACTCGATTATTTGCTGGAATTTTTGTTTAATAAAAGGAGCAACTGTTTGCAAAAGCGCTTACCTGATTAAAGGGAGAGACTGTGAGTATAGAACAAGGTGGCATTATAGTGTGCAGGGGGAAGGTTCCGATTTGTTATTATTACATGGGTGGGGAGTAAATTCCGCTGTCTGGAAACCTGTCCTTGAACCGTTATCTGCTCACTTTCGGGTGCATTTAATCGACTTACCCGGGTTTGGTGACAGTGAAGAACTGGTAAACTATTCACTCGATGCAATGCTGGATAATATTCTTCAGGTGGTGCCGGAAGGGGCAATCTGGTGCGGTTGGTCACTGGGGGATTAATTGCCACTCATGCCAGTTATATACCCATGTTACTTCAAAATGCTTTGTCAGGCACGAGCTCGGAGACCAGAGCAAGACGCAACATGAGGTAATGGTTTTTCCCTTTTCGATTGGTGCAACGCAGCACTGGTTTTCGAGCTAGTGCCCCATAGGGCAAGGTAAATTGCACCAATCTGCTTTGTTATAAAATTTCTATGTAGAATAATACCAATTCCGTTATTAGATGATCTATTTAGGTGTAGGAAAAATGGATGAAAGCAAGGCGTTGATTGCAGTAACTAGTTGTTCTAATTGCAAAATCAATAACGAAGCTAGCATTCATTTTAACCAGCATAAATGAATAGATAATTATCGGATTTGGTATAACTATACTTCAATTTTATGCCTGGCATCTCGGCACAATTTGCCTTGCTGACTTTGCATCTTGAAGTATCATGGGTATATATATCCGGATAAAATTGTGAAATTAATTCAAGTCTGCACTTCCCTTAAATTTGTTGCTGTTCAACGTTGGCCGGGGGTTGATCACATGCGCCTTTTATTAGTGAAAGCGATGACTTTGTGGATAGTTTTGTCCGGTTTTCATTGCCCCAAAATTAATTTTTGTACGGGGTTAGAACGTGAGGAAAAGCCGATTGAATTGCGCTTTTATGTTTGTAATTCAATCGGTTAAGTATCGCTGTTAGTGGCAACCGCCGCAACAACCTTCAGCAGTTTCTTTTTTTACTTCTTCTTTATGTCCGTGACCACCGCAGCAACTGTCACCTGGCGCGTGTTTACTTTCATCTCCGCCGCAACATTCATGATCAGAGGCTTCTTCTTCCTCATGACCGCCACAACATCCGCCCGTTTGGTGGATATGACCGTGAGCCAACTCTTCTGCAGTTGCTTCGCGAACCGCAACAACTTCACCAACAAAGCGCAAGTCCATACCCGCTAAAGGGTGATTTGCATCGATACTAACGCTTTCATCAGTCACTTCTGTTACTTCAACAGTGCGTGGTCCCTGATCAGTTTCTGCCTGGAATGACATACCGACTTCAATTTCATCAACGCCTTCGAATAAAGAGCGTGGCACCTGCTGTACTAGTTCTTCCTGAAAAACACCGTATGCATCTTTAGCTTCTAGTTGAACATCAAATTTATCACCAACCTGTTTGCCCTCTAATTCAGCCTCCAGACCAGGTACCAAATAATGTGAACCTTGAATGAATTCAAGTGGAGCACCATTTTCTGTGCTGTCTAAAGCATTACCATCAACTTCAGCAACACCAAAGTGGATTGAAACCACTGAGTTATTTTTAATTATCATCTCATTTCTCATTAATTATGTTGTATTCAATTTTCATTCGGATCAAACACACCAATCATCTGCTCAAATTGGCGCGTTGCCGATGTAGCTTGTTTAGGTGTCTGTGTCTGTGTGTATCCGCAATGCACACAGGTTAAAGTTTCAACTGCATTTTCTAATGTCAGCGCGATACTGTCAAGTTGATTACATGCAGGGCAAGTTGCCCCTGCTATAAAACGTTTCTTATTTTTGGATAATGCCATTGTCAATAATCTGTTTGATAAATGATGCTCAATGGTAACCAAATTTGATTTGATTAGCAGCTGCTATAGCTCAACTTTGCAAAGTCCGTTATTATTCTGTTTATTTTTTGCTTTTATAATATTGAGAAAGTGTATTTATGATTGTGGCCAGTAATATTGAATTCATCCGCGGCGGTAAAGCTTTACTTGAAAATGCCAGTGCAACAATCAATCCTCGCCAGAAAGTTGGGTTAGTCGGCGCGAATGGCTGCGGTAAATCCAGCTTTTTTGCTCTGTTAAAACAGGAAGCCCAAGTTGATAATGGTGAGTTGAGTCTTCCTCTGCATTGGCGAATGGCAAGCGTAGCGCAAGAAACGCCTGCGCTAGATATGAACGCACTGCAGTATGTTATTGATGGGGATCGTGATTTCAGATCCTTACAACATCAACTGAAAGAAGCGGAAGCGGCTGATAATGGTAATAAAATTGCTGAGCTGCATATCAAGTTAGACAATGCGGGCAGTTATACCATCGAATCACGTGCCGCAGAACTGCTCGCA
This sequence comes from Psychromonas sp., assembly GCF_041586535.1. Lineage (GTDB taxonomy): Bacteria > Pseudomonadota > Gammaproteobacteria > Enterobacterales > Psychromonadaceae > Psychromonas. The sequence continues at coordinate 19,694 of NZ_JBFGZY010000057.1, forward strand.
GGTTTAGGCTTTTCCGAACAGGCTCAGGGCCGCTCGGTTAGTGATTTTTCGGGTGGCTGGCGTATGCGTTTAAATTTAGCGCAGGCTCTGCTCTGCCCTTCAGATCTGTTACTGCTCGATGAGCCAACCAACCACCTCGATTTAGACGCGGTAATTTGGCTGGAAAAATGGCTGCGTCAATATCCCGGCACATTGATTTTAATATCCCATGATCGTGATTTTATCGATAGTATAGTAGATAAAATAATCCATATAGAACAGCAGCAACTGCATGAATATACGGGAAACTATAGCAGCTTCGAACGTCAGAGAGCAGAAAAGCAGGCACAACAGCAAGCCTCCTATGAAAAACAACAGGCACAAATGAGTCATATGCAAAGTTATATTGACCGTTTTCGTTACAAAGCCAGTAAAGCTAAACAGGCACAAAGCCGTATCAAAGCATTGGAAAAAATGGAGCAGTTATTGCCTGCGCATTTAGACAATCAATTTAGTTTTTCATTTAGAGAGCCTGACGCATTACCTATGCCGCTGTTAACTCTGGAAAAAGTGAGTGCAGGCTATGACGATCTCTTGATTCTGGATCAAATTAAATTAAACCTTGTACCTGGCAGCCGCATCGGTTTATTAGGACGTAATGGTGCCGGTAAATCGACGCTGATAAAATTGTTATCAAATCAGATTAAACCGAAATCGGGTAAATTGGAGATTAATCCGAATGCCAAAATTGGTTACTTCGCCCAGCATCAGTTAGAGTTTTTACGCCTAGATGAAACACCACTTCAGCATCTTGCCAGGCTTGCGCCGGATGAAAAAGAATTAACATTGCGGAATTTTTTGGGGAGCTTTGGTTTTCAAGGGGATAAAGCATTAGATAAAGTCGCACCTTTTTCGGGTGGAGAAAAGGCGCGTTTAGTATTGGCACTATTAGTGTGGCAAAAACCGAACCTATTACTACTTGATGAACCAACCAATCACCTCGATTTGGAAATGCGCCATGCATTGACAATGGCATTACAGGAATTTGAAGGTGCAATGGTGATTGTTTCCCATGATCGTCATTTATTACGCACAACAACAGATGACTTATATCTGGTACATGATCAGAAAGTAGAGCCTTTTGTTGGTGACCTGGATGATTACCACAAGTGGTTATCTGAACAACAACGAATCGAAAAGCAGCCGCAACAAGAGATTGCCAGCAGCAACTCGGCAAGTGTTAACCGCAAAGAACAAAAACGTTTAGAAGCCGAATTTCGTAAAAAATTAACACCCTATAAAAAGCAGTTAACTAGCTCAGAAAAATTAATGGATAAATTGAGTCTACAATTAGAAGAGATAGAACAGCAATTAGCAGACTCAGCATTATATGAGCATTCACAAAAGGCTCGTTTAACCGAGTTATTAAAGCAGCAAGGCGAATTAAAAGAGACACTCGAAGAAGCGGAAATGGATTGGATGACTGCCCAGGAAACAATCGAACTGATGCAAGCTGAATTTGAAGATATTATTTAAGCACTTGAATTTTGAATTTGCCTTGTTCATAATCATTTACACATCAGTAACACATACAAAGGAAATGAAATGAGTTTTAAAAGCAATGAGTACTTTGATGGAAATGTAAAATCAATCGCATTCCAAAGCGCAACATTACCAGCAACCGTTGGCGTGATGGAAGTAGGTGAGTACACCTTTGGTACTGATGCTTACGAGTACATGACGGTCGTAAGCGGTGCTTTGACGGTGAAATTACCAGGTGCAACGGATTGGAAAACATTCAATGCCGGTGAAACATTTGAAGTAGAAGCAAATACGAGCTTTGATGTTAAGGTAGCAGTACAAACAGCATACCTTTGTCTTTACAAAAAATAGTCGCGACAAAGCGTTAATGAATTGAAAAAAGGAGCTTAGCTCCTTTTTTTTATGGCAAAATTTAGCAAAATAGATTTAAACAGAATCAAAAATAGAATAATTCCAGAAATGATTTATGCTTAATGGTTGAAAAATAATCGTCATTGAGGCATAAGTGAGCATGTTGTTTGTTAAGTAATCGTTCGTTCATTTTGTTGAAATAATCGTTAATAAAACGCTTGCCAATGAGATCTAAATCCCTATAATGCGCATCCACGGAAACGGGAACGACGCAAGTCAAGCCGCTTCTGAGAACGAAAAAGGTTAAGTTTTTAATCACGTTAAACGTTGATTAGAAACATAAAATAAACCTTGACTCAGTTCAAAAGGCGCGTATTATACGCACCTCGCCGAAAGGCACGCTCTTTAACAATTTAATCAAACAATCTGTGTGGACATTCATTGTTGATATGATTTCAAATAAGTCCTAGTTACTAGGCACTATATCAATAGAATGACA
>NZ_JBFGZY010000058.1:0-22059 GCF_041586535.1 Psychromonas sp.
ATGCTAGCTAGACATAAAACTACGTTTTAGTCTTTGTTATTGATTTTGTAATTAGAACAACTAGTTACTGCAATCAATGCCTTGCTTTCATCCATTTTTTCTACGCCTAAATAGATCATCTAATTATCGGAATTGGTATAACCTCTGAATCTGCATCTTCAGGTAGCTTGAGGTGTCGTTATCTGTTCAATCTTAGTAGAGAAAACTAACGATAATTTTCTTATTGTCAATCCCGATAGTCGGCTATTGGTAAATCAAACGCCTTGTTTTTATTAATTTTTTTCTATGCAATTTTTTGTGCTGATTTGCCTTATGGGAGAGTTCTGATACTTTTAAAGTAGGGATTCTTTTAAAGGACGTATTATGCTGCTAGATCGGATAGAGGTGGTCGGGTTTCGGGGAATTAATCGTTTATCCATTAATGTTAACAAGCTGAGTGCTTTGCTTGGTGAAAACAGCTGGGGTAAATCGAGCCTTTTTGATGCATTGTCACTGTTTTTATCCGGGACTAAAAAAGCGTATAAATTTACCTACGATGATTTTCACCAACCTCCGATTCCGGAAATTAGCAGTAATAAACGCATCCATCTTGTTTTTACCTTTAAAGAGCAGGAGCAAGATGAGTCGCTACAGCGCCAGTATAAGAGCATCACTGCTGCCTGGAATCCGACTAAAGAGGGAATCAGGTACATTCATTATCAGGTAGACGGAGCGCTAACAGACTCAGGTAATATTATAACCCAGCGTTATTTCCTAGATAATCACGGCAAAAAAAAACTGTTTGAAAAAGAGAACGAGGCTAATCTGATCAGCGAGTTTATCTCTTTTGTGCCTGCATTGCGCATGGGCAGCGATCTGTCTATTATGCTTGCTGAAGAAGATAAGCAAGATGAGGAGACCTGCACTAAGAGAGTGGCCTGCGAAGCAAAAATAAAACGTATTTTTAAGCGCTTAAATAACTCCTCGCAGCAGTTGTCCGAATCGGAAATGAAGCAGGGGTATCAGGCGTTAGTCTACCTGTTTGATCATTATTTATTGAAACATTATGGTCGCTTTGATTTTCATCGCGATGATGATCATGAACAGCATCCTTTCTCTTTTCAGGCACTGACACATTTTAATGATCTGTTAAAAACCGGCCGCAAAAGCGACCGCGCTATGCTATTGCTGGTACTTGGCGAGTTTTTAGAGGTCCGCGGTGAGCACTTATTACGCCGCGGTGCCTCGCCTATTTTATTACTGGAGGAGCCGGAAAATAGTCTTCATCCGGTTAATCTGGCGATTACCTGGAGTTTTTTTTCATTGCTGCCGATGCAGAAATTGGTCAGTACCAATTCCAGCCAGCTATTATCATTCCTGCCATTAAGTTGTATTCAGCGTTTAGTGCGGGGCGCCAACGTAACCCATAGTTATGCATTAAACCGGGATCACTTTTCTCAGAATGATTTGCGGCGAATTGCTTTTCATGTGCGGATGACCAGACCACAGAGTCTTTTTGCCCGTTCATGGTTACTGGTTGAGGGGGAGACGGAAACCTGGCTGTTGACGGAACTATCGCGTCTATGCGGTTATCATCTGGTTGTCGAAGGGGTGCAGCTTATTGAGTTCGCACAATGTGGTGTGGCGCCATTGATTAAGCTTGCGCAGGATCTGCATATTGAATGGCATGTTTTAACTGATGGTGATCCGGCCGGGCAAAAATATGCCGAACGGGTTAGCGAGATGTGTTCGGCAAAGGATGCCGCAGTTAACCGCCTGACGGTTTTACCCGCATTGGATATTGAGCATCTGTTTTTTGAAAATGGTTTCTCTGATGTATATCTTAAGGCGGCCAATTATGAGGAAAAAGATTTAGCACGCCTGGCGACCAATAAAATCATAGATAAAGCGGTACATCGATATTCGAAACCCGGATTAGGTTTGGCGATTGCCAGTGCTGTTGAAGAACGCGGAGCGGATTCAATTCCACCATTGCTGAAACGTCTGTTTTCCCGCCTGGTGGGATTGGCTCGAACCCAATCCGGTTAAGCGCATAAGCTAATTCGCTTTATATGTGAGAGTATGTTTTTTACCTGACAGAATTAGTTTATTGGCGGTCAACTGAATATCAGACCAGTCATTGAACACACTGGAAATAACCATTTCAATTTCATTCATTGGCTTTGGGCACATCATGCGCGTGCTGCCCATGGGATCAACCTTCAGTCTGTTATCCTGTAATATCAATGTGCCAAAAAAATTATTGCAGGCAAGTTTTCCTGCCACCCGGGACTGTTTATCAACTTGAAAGGTTGAGTTGATTCCGGGGGAGATGGTCTGCCCGTCAATTCCTATTAAGTGCCATTGTTTTTGAATTTGTGCTAAGGCGATAGGTTGTGACTCCATGCCGCTGAGTGTTTCTGCGCTGCAGGCGAATAGCGATAAAGACGTTAACAGCAGTAATATCGGTTTACAAATATTCATCGTGAGTTCCTCTTTGATTTCTCTTTTTGACTGCTGCGTTTAACACTTTTAACACTGCCCAGCTTTTTAATCTGGCGCATAACCTTAGATAAATGAATTCGATTAATAACCACTAATGTCAAATTTATCAAGTAGATATGTTCAGGTAGTTCGGTCGTCCTTATATCTACAACATTGGCATTGCATTTGGCAATAACATTGAATAACTGTGCAAGCCCCGCTTTGTGGTTAACCATAGTGATAACCAGGTCGGTCGAATATTCAAACTGGTTCATAAAGCTCATATCCCATTCGACAGGAATATACTTGTCTAACTCGCCTTCAAAACCAGCGACATTATGGCACTGTTTGGTATGGACAACCAAGCCTCTGCCGGGGCTTGTATGTGCAACAATAGCGTCACCGGGAAGGGGTTTGCAGCATTTCGCATAAGAAACCATCATATCTTCAGTGCCTTTAATTGCACTGCGGCGGTTTTGCTGTTTAAGCTCAGATTCGGTTAATTCAGCGGCATTTCCACGTAAACGGCGGGCGACAATTATGCTCATCAATTTGCCACTGCCTATCTCATTCAATAACGAATTAAAATCGCTAAGATGATGGTCGGCAAGTACTTTGTCGATATTCTCCTGGGCGATATCGGTTAAATTGGTTTTACCCAGAGCCTGTTTTAATAAACGTCTGCCCTCCGGGATGGTAAATTCTCTGGGCAGTTGTTTCAGATGCTGGCGAATATTGAGACGGGCTTTATGGGTGGCAACAAAATTTAACCAGTCGCCACAAGGCTGCTCCTTATCCGATGTAATTATCTCAATGGTCTGGCCGCTTTCTAATTTATTACTCAGTAATGAAAATTCTTTGTCGACTTTGGCACCGATACATCTGTGTCCTATTTTAGTATGCAGTGCATAGGCAAAATCAACAGGTGTTGCCTGTGCGGGTAAGACAATGATTTTCCCTTGTGGTGTTAAAACATGTATTTCATTGTCACCCAACTCCTGCTTGATGTTTTCCAGCAGTAAAACCGAGTTGGTTTTATAATCTTCCTGATCCGACAGCCCCTGGAACCAGTTACGGGTTTGTAACTGTGCGGTCATTTTCTTATTGTTGCTGCCATCTTTGTAACTCCAATGCGCAGCTATACCATACTTAGCGACCGCATCCATATCTTCAGTACGTATCTGTACCTCGATATTAACCCCGTGATGGGTCAGCAGAGTCGTGTGTATTGACTGGTAGCTGTTGGCTTTGGGAATGGCAATATAATCTTTAAAGTGGCCTAATTTAGGTTGATAAAGGTGGTGTATTTGACCTAAGACCCGATAACAACTATCGAGATCTTTAACAATAATACGGAAAGCATAAACATCCATTACATCATGGAACTGGCAGCCTTTCTGGCGCATCTTGGTATATAAACTGTAGAGATGTTTTTCTCGACCAATCACTTTGGCTTCAATCGGCAGGGTCTGCAGTTTTTCGGAAATCTCATCACAGATATTTTGAATAAAATCTTTACGATTTCTGCGTGCTTTGGTGATTGCCTCTTTTAAGACAGTATAACGCGCTGCATTTTGAGCTTTAAAGGCTAAATGCTCCAGCTCGTTTTTAAGATGGTGAAGGCCTAACCGATCAGCTATCGGCGCAAATATTTCAAACGTTTCCTGGGCGATGCGGCGGCGTTTATCCTGGCGCAGTGAGCCTAAGGTGCGCATGTTATGGACACGATCCGCAAGTTTGATTAACATTACCCGAAAATCCTTGGACATTGCGATCAGCATCTTGCGGATATTTTCCGCCTGAGCTTCTTTGTGACTTTTAAAATTGACCTTATCTAACTTTGTGACTCCCTCAACCAGTTCTGCGACACTGGAATTAAAATCTTTGGCAATCTCCTCATAGGTTTTATCGGTATCTTCGAGAACATCGTGCAATAAAGCTGCCGCTATGGCTTCATGATCAAGTTTCATCTCGGCAAGAATTTCAGCTACAGCAACCGGGTGGGTGATGTAAGGTTCGCCACTGGCACGTTTAATACCTTCATGTGCAAGGTAAGCAAAGCGATAGGCACGTCTGATGAACTCACATTGCTCAGGGGAGAGGTAAGATTCAGTGATTTCTTTAAGCGACTGAAATATAGGCATTTTGCTCCTTGGGTAAATCACTGTATGGGCAATCATAGTTGCTCAAAAGTTAGATATATTGAACCATAATATAGAGGACAAAACAGCACAAAAAAACTGTTTTTTGAGGTCTAAATCACAATTTATTATTGTAATAATACAAACAGTTTGCAAGTGATACAATCTAACTTTTTATCATTTTATATAAATAATATAGCCAATTTACTTGAAGGTGCAGATTCAGTCCCCCTCGCGCAGGACAATATGAGAGGTAACCCCCTTCGGCGTTATGAATTATTGATTTAGAATGACTAAACCTGCAAATTTATGCCTTGTGCCCATTGCTTTAGTTGTAGTATCTCCTCCGGCCAAATGTCCGGATCCGTTGTCTCCAGTACTAATGGAATATTGTCAAAACGCTTGTCCTGCATAATATATTTAAAACAGTCCCAGCCAATTTCGCCAGCCCCTAATGAGGCATGGCGATCCACTCTGCTGCCCAATGGCACTTTACTGTCATTAATATGCATCGCGCTTAAAAATTCAAAACCGACAATTTCTGCAAAGCTCGCAAAGGTTTGCTGACAAGCTTCGGTAGTGCGCAGATCATAACCGGATACAAAGGTGTGGCAGGTATCAATGCACACGCCAACCCGGGTTTTATCGTCAATAAGTTCGATGATCCTGGCTAAATGTTCAAAGCGATAACCTAAGTTGGTCCCCTGGCCCGCTGTATTTTCAATAACGGCTTTCACCGAGCTGCTCTGCTGCAGCGCCCAGTTAATTGATTCGGCAATACGCTGCAGACAATCATCCTCACTTATCCCCTTGAGGTGGCTGCCGGGATGAAAATTAAGCAGGGTAAGGCCTAATTGTTCACAGCGCTGCATTTCATCTAAAAATGCGTTTCTGGATTTGTCCAGCGCCTCCTGCTGAGGATGACCGAGATTAATTAAGTATGAATCGTGAGGCAGTATAAACTCCGGGAGAAAATTATAGCGTGCACAAGCTGTTTTAAATTTTTGGATAGTCCGTGCATCGAGCGGAGCAGCCTGCCAGCGGCGTTGATTTTTTGTAAATAAAGCAAATGCTGTCGCGCCGATATTGTGGGCATTTTTAGGGGCATTAAATACGCCGCCGGAAGCACTTACATGTGCGCCGATATATTTCATAAAAGAGTATCCGCAAGTTTAGTATTAAATAAAGGGGCCTTGCCCGAGCGATTTTTAGTCTGCTCTGCTGTTCGTTTTTTTTAAACTATACCCATGTTACTTCAAAATGCTTTGTCAGGCACGAGCTTGGAACTCAGAGCAAGGCGCAACATGAGGTAATGGTTACTCCCTTTTCGATTGGTGCAACGCAGCACTGGTTTTCGAGCTAGCGCCCCGTAGGGCAGGGGAAATTGCACCAATCTGCTTTGTTATAAAATCTCTCTGTAGAATAACTAGACTTCAATTTTATGTCTGGCATCTCGGCACAATTGACCTTGCTGACTTTGCATCTTGAAGTATCATGGGTATATAACGTAACGCCGGGAATCAAGCCTTGATGCTGCATTCACAAAGGTGATGTAGCGTAATCTATGTTTTATTTTGTACTGAACACTATGGCTGATAGATACAACCTAACAGCGCATCCCTGCGTGCTCCCGTTACTGCTTTAAGCGGGATCCTGTTGCCTGATAAACGTTGTTCAGCCAACCAGGCAAAGGCGACGGCTTCAACAAACATAGGATCAATCTCTAAAGCATTAGTGTCCATTACCTGATGGTCCGGCATTAAAGCTTGTAAACGCTGCATTAATAGTGGATTCAGAGCGCCACCTCCACACACAAACACAGCACAGGCATGGTTATGTAATTTTATCTGCTCAGTGATGGTGATGGCGCTGAACTCTAATAAAGTGCGTTGAATATCGGCATTATGACTGGCTGCCAGAGGGAGTTGCTGCAGGTGCTGTGTTAACCAGGTTAAGTTAAACTTTTCCCGGCCGGTGCTTTTAGGGGGGCGTTGGGAGAAATAGTTATCCGCGAGTAATAAACTCAGCAGTTGCGGTAAAATCTCCCCCTGCGAGGCGAACTGCCCGTCCTTATCATAACTCTCCCCGTTGATCTTTTCACACCAGGCATCGAGCAGGGTATTGCCCGGTCCGGTATCATAACCTGTTAGTTTGTGATTCGATTGCAGTACAGTAATATTGGCAATGCCGCCAATATTAAGGATAACTCTGTTTTCCCCCTGCCGGGAAAATAATGCCTGGTGAAAAGCAGGCACTAGCGGGGCACCCTGACCACCATAAGCCATATCCATCCGCCTGAAGTCGGCCACACAGGTGATTCCTGTTTTAGCGGCAATTAAATTGGCATCGCCGATCTGCTGGGTAAAGGGAAAGGCTCCGTCCGGAGAATGAAAAACTGTCTGGCCATGACTGCCGATTGCGCAGATTTGCGTGGCATCAAGCTGGTTATTTGCAAGCAGTTGATTCACCACTTTTGCGCAGGCATCGGCAAATTGAAAATCGACTTCACCGAGTGTCTGCAAATCCACCTGTTTATCCCGGCAGATAGTTAACAGTTTCTGACGCAAATTTGGGGTTAAAGGGACTGCTGTGCCCGCGATCTGTTTGAACGCCGTCGCGGTGCGCCGGGCTATCACCACATCAATCGCATCCAGACTGGTACCGGACATGATACCGATATAATAGTTTCCTATCTGCACTTTAGATAACCCGGGAAAACTGCTGCTGACGCGCTTTATTGCGTAAATAGATATCAAAACACATACAGATATTACGTATTAATAGACGTCCTTTGGGCAATACTGTGATGCTCTCTGTACCCACTTCAACCAGATTGTCATCAATAAAACACTGCAATAATTTAATGTCTTCAGCGAAATAATCGCTAAATTTCAGATCGAAATCTTTCTCTATCTGCTTAAAATCCAGCTTAAAATTACAAATCATCTTTTTAATTACTTCCCTGCGGATCAAATCATCTTTATTAAGCGCAACACCGCGCCATTGCGCATGACCTGATTCTTCAATCTGCTGGTAATAAACAGAGAGTTTTTTCTGATTTTGCGAATAACTATGTCCGATTTGACTGATCGCGGAAACACCCAGCCCCAACAAGTCAGCATCTTCCTGGGTGGTATAACCCTGAAAGTTACGATGTAAAATACCTTTGTGCTGTGCAATAGCCAGTTCATCTGTTGGTTTTGCAAAATGATCCATGCCTATAAACTGATAACCCGAGTTGCTTAAAAACTCAATGGTATGCTGCAGAATTTCCAGCTTTTCAGCAGGTTTGGGCATCTCATCTTCATTGATCTTGCGTTGTGCTGCAAAGAGGGCCGGCATATGGGCGTAATTGAAAATAGATAAACGCGCCGGATCAAGCTCGACTATTTTTTCCAGAGTATGCGCAAAACTTTGTTTGCTCTGCAGGGGTAAACCGTAAATCATATCCAGATTAGTTGACTGGAATCCCTGCGCTTTGGCCCGCTTTAACAGCGCGATAATAAAGGACTCATCCTGTTCGCGGTTGACCGCTTTTTGTACCGCTTTGTTAAAGTCCTGTACGCCAAGACTAAGGCGGTTAAAGCCTTCTTTAGCGAGGTGATCTATGGTGGTTAATTCAATTTCCCGGGGATCGACTTCAATACTTAACTCCGCATCAGGGTTGAAGTGAAAGTGTTTTCGCAGGGTGGTCATTAAACGGGTAATCTGTGCGGGTAGCAAAAATGTCGGTGTTCCGCCGCCCCAGTGTAGCTGGCTGACCCGACGGTTTTTAAAGTAGGGGGCCTGCTGCCTGATCTCTTTTTCTAGAGCATCCAGATAGATATCCGCTTTTTCCTGATGCCGGGTAATAATTTTGTTGCATCCGCAAAAATAACAGAGCTTATGGCAGAATGGGATATGAATATATAACGATAGCGGGCGGGAAGGGTAAACTTCACTCGCCGCAATAGACTCCTGATAAGTAAAGCTTTCATCGAACTCTAATGCGGTAGGGTAGGAGGTATATCTTGGCCCGCTGTAATTATATTTTTCAATTAATGCCTGATCCCAAATAAGCTTTTCCATCTATTGCCTCTATTTTTACACTGCAAAATTTGTCAGTTTTGACATCTCTTCAATGATTTTGTCTTCCAGTTGTGATTCAAATATTTTGCGTTTCATATCCAGTATTTTGATCTCTTTAACCGGAGTCTTTTGGCGTTGCTCATGGGTCGGCATCTCTTTTACTTTATCAAACAGCTCAGATAGTGCCGGATAGTTTTTAACAATATCAATAGGCTCTTTAAGCAATAACGTTTCTAATAAGACAGTCAAACGAATCGCGGCTTCTGAAACATTACATTGTTTTTGCGCGGTAGCCCGCGCAATTAAACGAATGCTTTCACAGATTTTATCATTACGCTGCTGTTTCTTCAGTGCCTGTTGTGCTTCCTGCTGAGCTGCAGTTTTGCGGTTATAAGCTTTCTGCACATTGATTTTTTTAATCAACATACCCGCGTAAAAAGCTAAACCGATAATGATCACAACCGCAAGTACGGCTAATAAAATATCGAGTTGCATAGTAACTATCCGTTAGTATTTAAATTCATTCAAAGCTGAGCTTGCGTCCTCGAACTGCTGGAGAAGATCTTCTTCACCGTCTTCGTCCAACCAGCCAAGCTCTTTCATCAGTTGCTGGTGGCGTGACATCTGCTGATCCACCCAGGCTTGATCCGTTTGTGAAAGACTCTCCTCACTATCAAGTCGTTCCAGCAACTCATTAAGGCGCTCATCATTTTCAATCGCAGCGAGTTCTTTTTCAGGAGAGAGCTTTACCGGCTCCGGTTTTTTGACCACTTTGACCTTTGGCTGAGCAGTCACTTTTGCAACTTTTGCCACTTCAACAGGTAATTCCTGAGCGGCGACTAACGGCACGGCTTTTTGACTGCCGATACGTTTATCATTAACAGCCTGCTTGGCATTTTTCTGCTGTGTTTGTTTTGACACAATCGCATTACGTGCGCCTGCTTTATTACCTTTTAATTTAGATTTACGTTTATTTTCACGCGCCGCTTGTGCTTGTTCAGATGATTCTTTGCGTTGACCATTAAATTTTGCATCTGAATTGCCTGCGGTGCGACTTTTCTTAATACGTGACATGACAATTTACCTTTACAGTTATATTTTATAAGTGCTGTTTGCGCATAATTTTATTATCAAAATGAAACAGCACGAAGACACTATTTTAAGTGTTTAAATTGGAAGTTAATAGGAGGGCAGAATAACAGATATTAATGTCTTTCAAAAGCACAGATAAAAGGCGTGCCAACGCTGATAAAGCGATAACAACGCCTGAGCATAGTTTGTTGCTAATGTAATGCCGCAATGTATTTAGAAAGCAGTTCAATCTCTGCGTCACTTAATTTAGCCGCCACATCAGACATCATACCGTTAGGATCATTGGCCCGTGCTTTGCTGCGGAAGTTAATCAGTTGGGTCTTAATGTAAGCAGGATATTGGCTGGAAATTTTCGGGAATTTAGCAAGTTCCAATCCATTACCGCGCGGCCCGTGACAAGCGCTGCATGCGGTCATTTTATCATCGCCAGAACCACCCATATAAAGTTTTTGACCCGCCGCTGCGATTTCCGGCGCAGCGGTTTCAGGTGTAGCTGCATTACTTGCGTAAAAAGCTGCAAGATCCTGCATATCCTGCTCAGAAAGAACCGCGGCCATGCCCATCATGATCGGATCTGCTCTTTCCCCGCTTTTAAATTCCTGCAGCTGTTTTATAAGATAAGTTGCATGCTGACCAGCCAATTTCGGGTATAAGTCTGACGGGCTATTGCCATCGGCACCATGACAGGCCGCACATGTCACAGATTTTGCCTTACCTGCTTCAATATTTCCTTGTGCCTGTACCAAGCCGGAAAAGCTCAGTGCAGCAACTAATGCTATTAATAATTTATTCATAACTATCCATTTTTATTAAAAGTATGTATTGACCAAAACCATTTGCAAAGTCAGTGCTGCTTTGGGGGATACTGTAAAAAAACAATAGACTCGATTAACCCTCTACGTAAAAAATCAGCTTGGTTGATTAACTGTTTCCTGCCTTTGCAAATGGTTTGGGTATATGTTCAAGCATGCTACAATGAGCCCAAACAATAGTTTACACAAGTTTAATAAAAGTAACAATTTTGCTACATGGCATAACGAGGCATACCTTGGAATTTCAAAAAATACATTTTCAAAAAGCACATTTTTTAATTAGTGCACCGGATATTCGTCATCTGGATAAGCACTTGCCACCGGAAAGCGGTATTGAAATTGCGTTTGCCGGGCGTTCAAATGCCGGTAAATCCAGTGCGCTGAACCGCCTGACGCGTCAAAAAAGTTTAGCGCGTACCAGTAAAACACCAGGTCGTACCCAGTTGATAAATGTTTTTGAAATAGAAGAGGGTAAACGCTTAATTGATTTGCCGGGATATGGTTTTGCTAAAGTGCCATTGGCAATGAAATTAAAATGGCAGAAGTCATTGGGGGAATATTTACAACAGCGCGAATCCTTAAAAGGTTTAGTGGTCTTAATGGATATTCGCCAGCCCTTTAAAGAGCTTGATCAGCAGTTAATTTATTGGGCCATTGATGCGGATATTCCGGTACTGGCGTTATTAACCAAAGCCGATAAATTAAAACAGGGTGCGCGTAAAACGACACTGCTGAAAATGCGTGCAGAAGCGAAAAACTTTGAAGGTGATGTCGAGGTGGAACTGTTTTCCTCACTGAAAGGTATCGGCGTTGAGATCCTGGAACGTAAAATAACTGCCTGGTATGGTCAGGAGCCAATATTAGCAACGCAGCCTCAAGAGCTGCAAATCGAGAGTGAATAGATTATCTGTTTGCTTTGCTCCCGGTTAAACCTCCTCTGCGGAGGTTTTTTCATTTTATAAACTAATTCTTCAGGTTTTTCTACCTAATTGCTTTTCATAAAAACAGAACTGCAGGCAGAAAACGTAAAGATTAACTCTGCTTGGCTTGAATCTGCAAAAAATGCCCCTATATCTTTTTAAATGAGCGCTATTCCTTTTTCCTCACTTTTTTTGAGATGACTGCTATGAATAATTCTGAAATACCAAGTATCGAGCAAACAGATGGTTTGCCGCTGTTTAGTCAAATAACCCCGGAACAGATAGTACCTGCAGTGACGCAGGCAATTAGCGATAATAAAAAACTGATCGAAGAGAAATTAAAAACCTTAAGCCATTTCACCTGGGATAATTTTGTTAATGTTTTAGATGAGGCTGACGATCATCTTGGTAAGTTATGGTCGCCGGTTTCACACATGAATGCCGTAGTCAGCAATGAGGCGCTGCGTCAGGCGCATGATGCGTGTTTAGGTTTATTCGCCGAGTATGGCACCTTTGTCGGCCAGCATCAGGGGCTCTATCAGGCTTATCTGAGCATTGCAGAAAGTGATGAGTTCGAGCAACTAAAAGGGGAGCAGCAGAAGGTTATTAACAATGCCCTGCGTGATTTTAAACTATCCGGTATTGCTCTACCAGCAGATAAAAAACAACGTTATGGAGAGATCTCTCAGGAACTCGCGCAGTTACAGTCGCAATTCAGCAATAACGTGTTGGATGCCACATCAGCCTGGAGCAAACTGATCACTGATATTAACGAATTAGAAGGTTTACCGGAAAGTGCGTTAGCTGCAGCCAAGCAGGCTGCAGAGGAAAAAGAGCAAACGGGCTACCTGCTGACTCTGGATTTTCCGAGTTATCTGCCGGTGATGACCTATGCCAAAAATCGCGCTTTGCGTCAGGAGGTCTATTCGGCTTTCGCAACGCGTGCCTCGGATCAGGGACCGAATGCCGGGGAGTTTGATAATTCGCAGATTATCGAAAAACTGCTGAAACTGCGTCATGAACTGGCGTCATTATTAGATTTCGACAGTTACGCTGAATACAGTTTAGCGACTAAAATGGCTGAAAATCCGCAGCAAGTGATTGATTTTCTGACCGAGCTTGCCGACAAATCTTACCCGCAGGCGATCCAGGAGCGTGATCAGGTATTAGCCTTTGCCAAAAAATTAGACGGAATTGAACAGTTAGAATCCTGGGATTTAAGCTACTATGCGGAGCTGTTAAAACAGCAGAAATACGCTATTTCAGATGAGCAGCTGCGTCCCTATTTTCCTGAGAATAAAGTAGTAAGCGGTTTGTTTGCAGTGGTGCAGCGCCTGTTCGGATTAACAATCAAAGAAGTTTCCGGTGTGGATACCTGGCATAAAGATGTACGCTTTTTCGAAATTTATGATCAGCAACAAACGCATCTGGGCAGCTTTTATTTAGATCTTTATGCGCGCGCCCACAAACGCGGCGGGGCATGGATGAATGATTGCCGTGTACGCCGTCGCCTGGTAAATGGTGAGCTACAACTGCCGGTTGCGTATCTGACCTGTAATTTCACCAAACCTGTCGGTTCACAACAGGCTTTGTTTACCCATAATGAAGTGATCACCCTGTTCCATGAGTTTGGCCACGGCATTCACCATATGCTCACCAAAGTCGAGTCTTCTTCGGTCTCCGGCATTAACGGCGTTCCCTGGGATGCCGTTGAGCTGCCTAGTCAGTTTCTGGAAAACTGGTGCTGGGAACCACAGGCATTGGCATTGATTTCCGGCCATGTAGAGACCGGTGAAACCCTGCCTGCGGAGCTGCTGGAAAAAATGCTTGCCGCTAAAAATTATAACAGCGCCCTGATGATGCTGCGTCAGATAGAGTTTTCATTGTTTGATTTTGTATTGCATCATCAATACCTGCCCGAGCAGGGATCGCAGGTGGAAAAAGTACTGGCTGATATCCGTGATAAAGTTGCCGTTATTACACCGCCTTCATTTAACCGTTTTCAGCATAGCTTCAGCCATATCTTTGCCGGCGGTTATGCAGCGGGTTATTACAGTTATAAGTGGGCAGAAGTCTTATCCGCAGATGCTTTTTCGCGCTTTGAAGAGTTCGGCATTTTTGACGAGGATACCGGCCGTGGGTTTTTGCAGGCAATTTTAGAAAAAGGCGGCAGTGAAGAGCCGATGGAACTGTTTAAAAAGTTTATGGGGCGTGAACCGAATATCGATGCTTTATTACGCCATTCGGGGATCAATCAGGAATAAACAGAGAGTTACGGGCTGCGAGCTATGAGCTGCGAGTAAGGAGCTGTTACCCGCTACCCGCAGCTCGTCACTTACCCGGGTTTACCATTCAATACCGGCTTGTGCTTTTACGCCTGCTTTGAAGGCATGCTTTTCATCGAGAATAAGGCTGTAGGTATCAACCGCATCAATCAACTCCTGCTTGGGGCCGCGCCCGGTTAAAATGACATTCATTTTTTCCGGGCGGTTTTTAAGCGCATCCAGGGTAGGCTGGATATCTAAATAGTTAAATTTGAACATATAGGTGATTTCATCAAGAATGACCAGTTGATAGCTGTCATCGGCCAATAACGCCTCCGCTTTAGCCCAGGCTTTTTTTGCACTGGCAATATCCTGCTCTCTATTTTGAGTTTCCCAGGTAAAACCGTCACCCATTGCATGCCACTCAACATTTTTCTGCTGGCTAAAAAACTTTTCTTCACCGGTAGACATTGCACCTTTTAAAAACTGTACCACGGCTACCTTATGGCCATGGCCTAAAGAGCGCGCCAACATGCCAAAAGCGGAGCTGCTTTTCCCTTTACCCGGGCCAGCCAGTAAAATGGATACGCCACGCTCCTGGTCTGCTGCCGCTATTTTCTGATCTTGTTTTTCTTTAATTGCTTTCATTCTCTTTAAGTGTTTTTGATCTGTCATAATATATCGTTTCCATTTTATAAATATAAAACCCGCTTATACGGGGGGCTTTGCTTGACAACTGGCGCCTAAATATATGCCTCATCATGCCGGCCGCACCACCTGATGCTCAGGTCGCGCATAAATAAAACCCCATCCCCACCGGAAAACCGGCCCGAAATCGGGTGCGGGCTAAGCGAATAGATTGTGGCAGTAAATCCTGAAGAGAGTTCCTGTCGGGGAGTGTGCCACCAGCCTGATTTACTATCTGAACTCATTGATACTTCTTAAAAAATAATGATAAAAATACCACATGGGTTTTAGCTTAACATGGTCATGGATGATTATCACTATCATTAAAGTTCAAGAAAATTTAATAAACTAATGGCAAAAGATAGCCATCAATAGGGTGGATGGAGGCGATCAGGCGACGGAGGTTTTTAGGGAGAAAGTTTCCTCTTTGCACACCTGAGCAGATGGACAAAGTGATAAGGGGCGGTAAATAGAAATGGTTGTTTCATTTCCCCTGCCCCTCAAAAGTTAGCGTTTACAGGCGTAAAAAAGGGTTGCTGATTTTCTCTTTGCCAATGGTTGTTGTCGGTCCGTGTCCGGGGTAAACCGTTGTTTCCGGAGGCAGGGTTAATAATTTTTCTTTAATGCCGCTGATCAGCAACTGGCCGTTACTGCGCGGGAAGTCATAACGGCCGATGCCGCCGTTAAACAAGATATCGCCGACAATGATCTGTTTGCTTTGCTGATCATAGAGGGCGATGTGGCCGGGTGTATGTCCCGGGATATGCAGCACTTTAAGCTTGATCTTGCCAACTTCGATCACTTCACCCTCTTCCAGCCAGCGGGTAGGGGAGAAACTTTCCGTGGTTGGAAAACCAAAACGCTGACTTTGCGCCTCTAACTGCTCTAACCAGAACAGATCTTCTTTTTCCGGCCCGATTACCGGTACATGTAACTTGTCTGCAACAGCCTGGGTGCCGCCGACATGGTCTAAATGGCCATGGGTTAATATTATTTTATCAACCTTAACGCCTTGCTTTTCGACCACATTTAAAATGCGCTGCGGATCGCCGCCCGGATCGACGATCGCAGCTGTTTTGGTCTCTTCACAAATAATCAGGCTGCAGTTCTGCTCATAGGGGGTAACGGGTATCACGATGATTTTCATGCTGTTATTTCTCATATAAAAAACAGGCAACCGATGGGTTGCCTTAAATTAACGATTCACTATTTATACCCATGATACTTCAAGATGCAAAGTCAGCAAGGCAAATTGTGCTGAGATGCTAGGCATAAAATTGAAGTATAGTTATTCTACATAGAGATTTTATAACAACGCAGATTGGTACAATTTACCTTGCCCTATGGGGCGCTAGCTCGAAAACCAGCGCTGCGTTGCACCAATCGAAAAGGGAATAACCATTACCTCATGTTGCGTCTTGCTCTGATCTCGTGCCTGACAAAGCATTTTGAAGTAACATGGGTATATTATAGTTTAAACTTGTTCAGTGTGAAGACGTTGTTTTTTCTCTTTGGCAACAGCTTTTGCCAGGTGGATATGGTTCATTACGTGGACCATCGCTTTGGCCGATGATTCTATAATATCCGTTGATAAACCTAAACCGTGAAATCTCTGACCTTTATAGGTAGCAACAATATCCACCTGACCCAGTGCATCTTTACCTTCACCTTTAGCGTTGATGTGGTAGTCATCCATGCTGATGTCCAAACCCGAGATACGCAATAAGCACTGGTATGCCGCATCAATGGGTCCATTACCCGTTGCCGCCTCGACCACTTTTTTCTTATCACCAATTCTCATCACAATCGTTGCCGTGGCAACAAGACCGGAGCCTGACTGTACATTGATACTTTCCATTTTATAGTACTGCGGATCTGTATTGACTTTATTAAAGAACATTAATGCTTCTAAATCATAATCAAATACCTGGCCTTTTTTATCGGCCAGTTCTAAAAAGCTGGCATACAACTGCTCCAGGTCGTAATCAGTGTCACGGTAGCCTAACTCCTGCATACGATGCTGGATAACATGGCGTCCTGAGCGGGAAGTTAAGTTTAACTTGTTGGTCAAAATGCCGACACTTTCCGGGGTGATAATTTCATAGGTATTTTGGGATTTAAGCACACCATCCTGGTGAATGCCCGATGAATGTGAAAAGGCATTGGCCCCCACAATTGCTTTGTTTGCCTGGATTGGCATATTGCAAAGCTGGCTGACCAGCTGACTGGTACGTGAGATTTCAACCGGGTTGATATTAGTGGAAAAGCCCATTTTCGCTTTACGGGTATGTAAAATCATTGCCACTTCTTCAAGTGAACAGTTACCCGCACGTTCGCCAATACCGTTCATGGTACATTCAATCTGACGTGCGCCATTCTCAACAGCAGTGATCGAGTTGGCGACAGACATACCCAAATCATCATGACAATGTACAGAGATAATCGCCTGATCAATATTCGGTACACGATTAAACAGGGTTTTGATAATTCCGCCAAACTCACTCGGGTAGGTATAACCGACTGTATCCGGAATATTAATCGTAGTGGCACCGGCTTTAATCGCCTCTTCAACCATACGACATAAATTATCAATTGGCGTACGGCCGGCATCTTCACAGGAAAACTCAACATCATCGGTGTATTTACGCGCATGTTTTACGGCCTTGATTCCCATCTCTAATACGGCATCAAAGGAGCGTTTTAATTTGCTTTCAACATGGATTGTTGAAGTGGAAATAAAGGTATGAATACGGAAAGCATCAGCCACTTTTAATGCCTGCCCGGCAGCATCAATATCTTTTTCTAAGGCCCGGGACAATGCACAAACCCGGCTGTTTTTAATTTCACCGGCAATGGTTTTTACAGACTCAAAATCACCCGGTGATGAGATAGGGAAGCCTACCTCCATCACGTCAACACCTAAACGTTCAAGGGCAAATGCGATCTGTAGTTTTTCTTTTACCGTAAGGCTTGCGCTTAACGCTTGTTCACCATCGCGTAATGTTGTATCGAAAATAATAACTTGATCTGACATAAGGAGTCCCTCTGTTGGTATTTCAGGTAATTTAGGTATAAAAAAACCCGTGCATGGCACGGGTTCTTGGCTTTTTTAACTGATTTTATTCAGATAACCGCCACCCGTACGCATCTTGCATAAGGAGTAAAGGCAGCAGGAGAGAACAAAAAAATCGCATCAGTTAATCTCAAATAATTAGTTTATGACTGTTAGTGATTTAATAAATACCTTTTTTTATTATATCCGTCAAGCTGTTCTTAACAATAAGTTTACAAATATCATGCAGGGTTTTATTTATGCAGGGAAAAGCATAAGATAAATATTCGCTCCCAAACCAGTAAAGGTAGAAAAATGTCTGATTATAAAAAACCGGATGAGCAAAGCTTACGTGAACAATTGAGTGAGCTTCAATATCGCGTTACCCAGGAAGAAGCAACTGAACCTGCTTTTAATAATACTTATTGGGATAATCAAGCGGCCGGTATTTATGTTGATATCGTCTCAGGAGAGCCGCTGTTCAGCTCATTAGATAAATTTGATGCGCATTGCGGCTGGCCGAGCTTTACTCGGCCCCTGACACAAACAGAGCTTGTGGAAAAAATCGACAGGAAACTGTTTGCTACACGGACAGAAGTGCGTAGCCCGGTTGCGGATTCACATTTAGGCCATGTTTTTGATGATGGCCCGGCACCCGATGGTTTACGCTACTGCATCAATTCTGCAGCACTGCGTTTTGTCGCACTTGAGGATATGGCCGCACAGGGCTATCAATCTTTACTTTATCTTTTTGATAAATAAAGTTAACAGTTTTGTGAGGGCGTTGGGTGGCACATTAATAATAATGCCTGTTTCCGGTTATAACCCGCAAACAGTTTATTAATCACCTCGGGTACAGCTTCCGCCGCTACAGGTACAAATCCGAGCTGCAAATAAAACGTCTCGAGATGCTGATAGGGAAAGCAATAAACCGGTAAGCTTTGTTGCGCTACTATTTTTTTTATTAAATACGATGCATAACCCAAACCACGGATCTGCGTCGCGCTAGCCACGCCGGTTAATAGCAGGTGCCCGTCCACGGATTTTAACTTGGCGCTACAAAGAATACTTTTGCCTTTTATAACAAAAACAGATTCATCTTTGCTGGCCATCCCTTTTTTATAAACCTGTTTATAAAATTGGTTAACCAGCGGGTAGGACAGTTTATCCAGTGCTACAAACCGGGTATCTTCAGCAAGCATCGTACCTCTTTATTATTTCCATTAATTTTAACCAGCAATATTGATCGGATAGTTATGCGTGATGGTATAAGGTAAACTGCATAGTTAACTGTTTTATACCTCGCATACAGGGATAATAATGATCGAAACCAACTGCTCTCTCAAGGCTTTTAATACTTTTTCTATCGAAGCGAAAGCTCAAACATTATTTCATTTTTCGAATATCGACCAAGTTACTGAATTGTTAGCGCTGGTGAAAGCAACCCGCGCGGCGTATAAACCTGTCCTTATTTTAGGTGGCGGCAGCAATATATTATTCTGTGAAGATTTCTCCGGTTTGGTGATCAAAGTCGATTTGTCCGGTGTAAAGATAATGGAAGCTGAACATCATTATCTCCTGGAAGTTGCGGCGGGTGAAAACTGGCATCAGCTGGTGGCCGATACTATCGAGAAAGGCATTAACGGACTGGAAAACCTGGCCTTGATTCCCGGCGTTGTCGGCGCCGCACCAGTACAGAATATCGGTGCCTACGGCACTGAATTTAAAGATTTTTGCGAATCGGTTGAATATCTTGATTTGAATTCGGGAAAGCTGTTTTGCCTGAGCGCGGAAGAGTGCTTATTCGCTTATCGTGACAGTATTTTTAAAAAGGCGGAGATGGGTGACGCCCTGATCACCAAAGTTACCCTGAAATTAAATAAAGAGTGGCAGGTGCATAATCAATATGGCCAACTGCAAAACCTGGCATGCGATCAGCAACCCCTGAGTGCAAAACAGATTTTTGAGTCCGTCTGCCAGATTCGCAGTGAAAAACTCCCCGATCCGGAACAAATAGGCAATGCCGGCAGTTTCTTTAAAAATCCGCTGGTGACAGCACAATCCGCGGCACAGTTATTGAGCTTATATCCGCACATGCCGCATTATCCGCAGGCGGATGGCCAGGTTAAATTAGCCGCCGGGTGGTTAATCGACCATGCCCAACTGAAGGGGGTTAAGGTTGGCGGGGCGGCTGTTCATCAGAACCAGGCGCTGGTATTAATTAATCAAAATAATGCCTCTGCCAAAGATGTATTACAGTTAGCAAATCTGGTGCGCAGCAAGGTGCAGGAAAAGTTTAATGTTACCTTGGAGCACGAAGTACGTTTTATAGGGAGCATCGGGGAGACCAACTTAACTGAGGTGATAAATAATGTCAGAACTAAATGAGCAGGGTAATGCGCTGTTAAGATTACTTGCTGACGGCGAGTTTCATTCCGGTGAAAAAATTGGTCAACTGCTGGGTGTTTCACGCACTTCAGTAAATAACTATATAAAAGGATTGCAGGGAATTGGTCTGGATATTTACAAGGTTCCCGGACGCGGGTATTGCAGTGCTTCGAAAATTGAATTGCTGGATAAGGATAAAATTCGGCAGCTCTGCGGAGATAAAAATATTCAGGTGGAACAGATTGTTGAATCAACAAATCAGATCCTGCTGGATAAAATTCCCGATTTGGTAAACGGACAAACTTGTATCGCGGAGTATCAATTAGCCGGCAGGGGAAGGCGTGGGCGTACCTGGATTTCCCCCTTTGCTTCACATCTGTATTTCTCATTTTACTGGCGCTTTGATTCCGGCATTGACAAAGTATCCGGACTGAGTTTACTGGTCGGTATCGCCACGGTTAATGCCCTTGAAAAAATTGGCATACAAGGTGTTTCATTAAAGTGGCCAAATGATCTTTATTATCAGGGCAAAAAATTAGCGGGTATATTAATTGAGTTAAATGCGCAGGCAACCGCCGCCTGTCACTGCGTGATCGGTATCGGCATCAATGTCAAAATGCCCGCAGAACAGGCTAAATTAATCGATCAGCCCTGGATTGATCTGCACTCATTAACTGCCGGTGATGTAGATCGTAACCTGTTAAGTGCAACATTGATAACCGAACTGCAGTCGCTTTTGCCTGATTATGAAAAAAATGGATTAGCTCCGTATCTGCCGCGCTGGTTTGAGCTGGATTGTTTTCTCGATAAACAGGTCAACTTACTGATCGCGGATAAAGTCACTACAGGTATCTGTCGCGGGATTAATGAGCAGGGTGCATTACTGCTCGAGATAGCCGGGCAAATTAAAGAGTTTGTCGGCGGGGAAATTTCATTACGTCTGGCAAAGTAACGTTGTAGAATTAAGCTGTTATGCTGGAGATCTCCGCACAATTTGCCTTGTTGACTTTGCATCTTGAAGTCTCATGGGGATATAGTGGATGGCCTTTAATGTGCTACACGTCTACGGCATCTGGGACGCATTCTACTTTGCTTGCTTGATTAATAGACAAAAATAGCTGCTGTTGATTTGTTTTTAAGCAAACAGCAAATAAATGCGAATTATTTTCTAATTAGGGGTTGCAAGGTTAGTCTAACTTCTCTATTATTCGCACCACTTAGACGGCGCCGACTTAGCTCAGTCGGTAGAGCAACTGACTTGTAATCAGTAGGTCACCAGTTCGATTCCGGTAGTCGGCACCATTTAAGTCTAGGAGGGGTTCCCGAGCGGCCAAAGGGAGCAGATTGTAAATCTGCCGCGAAAGCTTCGATGGTTCGAATCCGTCCCCCTCCACCATATTCTATTTGTAATGTCGCATTGCAAATGATGCGGGCATCGTATAATGGCTATTACTCCAGCCTTCCAAGCTGATAATGCGGGTTCGATTCCCGCTGCCCGCTCCAACATTTCTTCTTAGAAGAACTCGAAAATCAACCTATATGGTTGATTTTTGCGTTTTAGCTTCCCGAAAATAAATTCCTGTTCTTATCCGCAGCCAGATCGGCATTATTTTTCTTGATAGAAATATAAAGCTCTATCCGCTATTTTTCCGTCAAACATCATCGAAACAGATGCAACTCTATGTTTATAAATAATTCTTTGTGTTATAAAAAGATTTCTTAAACGACGGAGTGCGTCTGTTACTAACTCTAATTGTGGCTATATGGACTTAGTGAGTGATTAGTTATGTATAAAACCTACCAGCTCAGCAATTGTGAACAGGCAAATAATACGCTTAATAACATCCTGGATATTATTAATGAAGGTGTCTGGGACTGGAGTGCGAAAACAGGACATGTTGGACGAAGCCCCGGATGGTATAGAATGCTTGGCTATGACGTTGGTATATTTCAAGAAGATGTGTTTACCTGGGAAAATGTTATTCATCCGCATGATTATCCCAGGGTCATGAGACATTTTGAGTTATACACAACAGGAAAATCAGACGCTTACAGTGTTGAATATCGTTGTAAGAAAGCTGATGGTTCATATTTGTGGATAAGGGATAAAGGACGAATAGTAGAATATGATGATCAGGGTAAGGTCGCCAGAATGATTGGTGCTCATGAGGA
>NZ_JBFGZY010000059.1:0-21597 GCF_041586535.1 Psychromonas sp.
AAATAAATTAGACAATTTAAAGATGGGCGATTAGCTCAGTTGGGAGAGCACCGCCCTTACAAGGCGGGGGTCACTGGTTCAAGCCCAGTATCGCCCACCATCTTTAACTTCGCAGGAAGTAAAACTTATCAATTTAAAGATGGGCGGTTAGTGCCGTTTTACGGAGAGCGTTGCTCGATGCCTTTAAGCTTCTTTCTAATTAGAAGTGAAATAAATTAGACAATTTAAAGATGGGCGATTAGCTCAGTTGGGAGAGCACCGCCCTTACAAGGCGGGGGTCACTGGTTCAAGCCCAGTATCGCCCACCATCTTTAATTTCAACATTCCTATCAGTCTTTAAATTTTATCTTTTCCTGTTTTATTTCTATCACTCCTAGTGCCATTGTTCCTCTGTAATAAATTAGTCTTACTTTATCAGTTATAATCTGTTCTTTATTTTTAAAAAATGACCAAAAACGTGATTTGTTAACCTATTGTCAACCTATTGTTACATATTATGTGACTTAATTTACCATTCTGAATAATTATGATTTTAGTCATTTTTTTGTTATTTCTTCAAAAAAACGCGGTTAAATATTTTGAGATGGAGAAAGCTTAAGTTAAGGTTCGTTAAATTTTTTTCCGGACAAAAAAAGAGGTCAAATGGATTCAATACAAAATCACGTTACAGCATTAGTAAGTAGTGCGGACACATTATTTATTCTATTAGGTGCGATCATGGTATTTGCGATGCATGCCGGATTTGCTTTTTTGGAAGTAGGCACAGTCCGTCACAAAAATCAGGTTAATGCATTAGTGAAAATCATGTCGGATTTTGGTGTTTCCGCACTGGTTTATTTTTTCTTTGGTTATTGGCTTGCATACGGCGTTACTTTTTTTGACAGCGCTGCCGTGCTTGCAGAAAATAATGGTTATGAACTGGTTAAATTCTTTTTTCTGATGACCTTTGCAGCAGCAATTCCTGCGATTATTTCCGGCGGTGTTGCTGAGCGTGCTAAATTTAATCCGATGTTAGTCGCAGCAGCCTTATGTGTCGGTCTGGTTTACCCTTTCTTTGAAGGATTAATTTGGAATGGTAACTACGGATTCCAGGACTGGTTAACGGCAAATTATGGCGCAGCATTCCACGATTTTGCAGGCTCGATCGTTGTACACGCCGTTGGTGGCTGGATTGCATTTACCGCTATTATTGTTTTAGGCAGCCGAAACGGACGTTACCGCGCCGGTAAATTAGTTGCTTTTGCACCCTCTAATATCCCTTTATTGGCACTGGGTGCGTGGATTTTATCTGTCGGCTGGTTTGGTTTTAATGTGATGTCTGCGCAGGCGATTGAAGGGATCAGTGGTCTGGTTGCAATGAACTCTTTAATGGCAATGGTGGGCGGTATTATCAGTTCGCTGGTTATCGGCAAAAAAGACCCGGGTTTTATCCATAATGGTCCATTGGCCGGGCTTGTCGCGGTATGTGCCGGCTCTGATATAATGCATCCTATTGGCGCTCTGGCAACAGGTGTTGTAGCGGGCGGCTTATTTGTGTGGTTATTTACCTATATACAAAAAAAATATACGAGTTTTGATGATGTGCTTGGTGTATGGCCGCTGCACGGTGTGTGCGGATTATGGGGTGGTATCGCCGCCGGTATCTTCGGCTTAGAAAGTTTTGGTGGCCTGGGGGGCGTTAGCTTTACCAGCCAGTTAATCGGATCTCTTGCCGGTGTTGCTGTGGCGTTAATCGGTGGTTTTATTGTTTATAAAGTGGTTAATAGTGTAGCGCCTGTGCGTCTCTCGGAAGAAGAGGAGTTTAACGGGGCCGATGTATCGATACACCAAATTGGTGCCACTAATGTAATCAATCAATAGATTGAATAAAAGACTAATAACAAAGGGATTATTGATACAGTCCCTTTTTTTTAAGCAAAAAATAATCTAAGTCTTTTTAGGCAGCTATAGCGAAAATTTTAAATTTTGTAATTAGGAGAAAAAAATGAAAGTCGTTGAAGTTAAACATCCACTGATTCAGCACAAGCTGGGTTTATTGCGTGAAGCAAATATCAGTACTAAACGTTTCCGTGAAATAGCGCGAGAAGTGGGCAGTTTATTAACTTATGAAGCAACCACAGATCTTGAGCTTGAAACGGTCAAAATTCAAGGCTGGAATGGCGAAATTGAAGTACAGCAGATTAAAGGCAAAAAAGCCACTGTAGTTCCTATCCTACGCGCCGGTTTAGGCATGATGGACGGTGTGTTAGAGCATATGCCAAGTGCTAAAATCAGTGTGGTTGGTATTTACCGCGACGAAGAAACACTGAAACCTGTTCCATATTTCCAAAAACTGGTGGGCAATATTGATGAGCGTCTGGCAATAGTTGTCGATCCAATGCTGGCTACGGGTGGTTCAATGATTTCCACTATCGATTTAATTAAAAAAGCGGGCTGCACCCAAATTGTGGTACTGGTTTTAGTGGCTGCGCCTGAAGGCATCAAGGCCCTGGAAGCTGCGCACCCTGATATCGAGCTTTACACCGCCTCTGTTGATGACCATTTAAATGAACAGGGGTATATCATCCCTGGTCTTGGTGACGCCGGCGATAAGATTTTTGGTACTAAATAATTTAAGTTAGTGCTAGCAAATCCAATAATATTGTATTTATTGAGGTAAAAGGAAACGGGGCCGGTATTGATGCTGATGTCATCTCCCGCTTTGATTCCTTAGATCTGAATATAAACCATATTAATTGCTTGATATAAGAATTTGAAATATATAGGATTTTGTTTTGAAAAACACGGAAAATGAGATGGCTGCCAATACCAGTCAGGAATCGTCTGAAGAGGTGACTGCTAATTTAAGCGTCGCTCAGCAGGCGTTAGCGGGTTCACAAATGTTATTTGTTGCCTTTGGCGCACTGGTATTAATGCCATTAATAACCGGGTTAGATCCCAACGTTGCGCTGTTTACTGCCGGTATAGGTACGCTGCTCTTCCATTTGGTAACCAAAGGGCAAGTCCCAATATTTTTGGCCTCGTCATTCGCATTTATTGCGCCCATTGCATACGGTATTCAAACCTGGGGTATTCCGGGGACTATGTCTGGATTATTTTGTGCCGGTTTAGTTTATATGCTCATGTCCTACGCGGTTAAACTGCGCGGTGCAGATTTTATTCATCGTCTTCTGCCTCCCGTTGTAGTCGGGCCGGTGATCATGGTGATTGGTTTAGGTCTTGCCCCCGTTGCGGTGAATATGGCTTTAGGTAAAGCCGGTGACGGCAGTTTTGTTTTAATTGAACAAAATACCGCCATGATCATCTCTTTCTCTTCATTAATCAGTACATTAGTCGTTGCGACTAAAGCCAAAGGGGTATTTAAATTAGTCCCTATCCTTGCCGGTGTGGTGGTTGGTTATATCCTGTCACTGATTTTTGGGGTAATTGATTTCAGTCCTGTCAGCAGTGCAGCCTGGTTAAGTGTGCCGAACTTTGTTGCGCCGGAATGGAACTGGCAGGCTATCTTATTTATGATTCCGGTGGCAATCGCCCCGGCTGTTGAACATGTTGGTGATATTCTGGCAATCAGTAATGTAACCGGTAAAGACTTCCTGAAAAAGCCGGGTCTGCATCGCACCCTGTTTGGTGATGGCTTGGCGACAAGTGCCGCCTCTTTATTCGGTGGTCCGCCTAATACAACCTATTCAGAGGTTACCGGTGCCGTAATGCTGACGCGTAACTTTAACCCGAAAATTATGATTTGGGCTGCAGTTATTGCCGTGCTGCTGGCTTTTGTCGGAAAATTTGGTGCCGTTTTACAAACTATTCCATCGGCGGTAATGGGCGGGATTATGATTTTACTGTTCGGAACCATCGCTTCGGTCGGATTAAATACCCTGGTACGTCATCGGGTTGACCTGTCCAATGCGCGTAATTTGTGCATTGTCTCTGTTGTGCTGGTCTTCGGCATTGGCGGTATGGCCTTTAACTTTGGTGATTTTAGTTTACAGGGTGTGAGCTTATGCGCCATTGTTGCTATTCTGCTAAATATGTTTCTTCCAAGAATGAAACATTAATTTGAAATTTTGTCTTTTATACCCAAACCACTTGAGGATACTGATATTTGTATCTCCAGCTGGTTTGGATATAGCGTAATATCAGGTAAACTGAGTATTACGTTTTTTAAAGATATTATTGAAGTATCATGGGTATATACCCAAATCACTTGAAGATGCAGGAATCAACATAATCTTCTTTTCCCATTCATCCGACCCTAATAGCATTACGCATAACAAATAAGAATAGATGTCGCGCAGCCGACACCCCAATGTCATTCATTTAAGCTTTTGGCAACAAGTCCGAGTAATACCAAATCCGATAATTATCTATTCATTTATGCTTGTTAAAATGAATGCTGGCCAGACATAAAACTACGTTTTAGTCTTTGTTATTGATTTGATTCAGAACGTCCTGTTCTTCACCACTTTGTGGCCAGCTAAAGCTGTTCAAAATCGTTCCATACGATTTTGTGTAATTAGAACAACTAGTTACTGCAATCAATGACTTGCTTTCATCCATTTTTTCTACGCCTAAATAGATCATCTAATTATCGGAATTGGTATTAGAATCAGCGCAAGAGAAAAAACATGAAAGTAGCCAAAAGAAATACGGAAAAAAGGGAGGGGAGCAATTGTGGTTGTTGACGCTTAATCCAGATAGAAAACTGAAAAAAGCAGAGGCATAATATCAGTTAAACGATGATAACTGTCTTAAACACTGTATCGATAATATAAAATATCGCAGGGTCGATGAAGTATGCTATTAACCTTGTTATACCTGATGAAAATAAAGCCATCGGCAGCTTACAACCCCTCAATAACTGCTGGGTTATAAGCTGGTCAACAGTAACCTTGCCGAGGATATATAATAATACCTGTAGCGTTAGTTAGAATCTATCTGGTAAGAGTAGTGATAAATTACGTTGACGGCTCCTCTGTAAACAATTTCGCCTTTTTCATTCATAAACTCTTGAACCGTAACATTAGCACTTTCTAAAGTAACACTATCCTGTTCTTTTAAAGTATCCAAGTTTAGTCGAAGTTCATCATTTAATTTTTTACCGGAATTTAATTTCATTAAAGCTTGTAGTTCCTGAAATCCAAGAGCATAAGCCTTTTCTTTTGTGTTAACTGCCGGTACCTCGATCGTCTTATTGCCAATAGCATGACTATAATTACCCGGAATAGCCTTTGCGGCATAAGCACTTGTGCCGAATAACAATATTGATGATGTCACAACCAGGACTTTCATCACGTTCATCATTTGTTTCATTTTTTTCTCCTCTTTCACCTGTTTTGCACAATACAATTATAGTCTCAATTGATTAACAAGCAGGAAAAACACACATTGTATTTACAATTATCTCACACAAAACTTATAAATCATTAACATACATGCGAAAAATATTTCTGGCTTGTTAAGATAATAAACAAGCGCCACGCACTCAGCGGGGATCTGCATATTCGCTTGTTCACTCTGAACTATACTCAATGAGCGGCTGTATTTATAACACCATTAAACGGGGAAAATATCTTTATAGGTGAACCACAGTGAATACAGTTTTTAGTTTTAGCACTGCAACACATTGAAGGAAATATATATGAATGTAGTTATGAAAAAGTTGTTATCTCTATTATCTCTGTTAACTGTTTTATTTATTTTTTCATTTTCAAATCAATCTATCTCAGATGAACAAGGACATGGTACTTCGGAGCACATGGAGCATAAATCTACCAGTCCGGGCATGATTCATATGTCTCATGCTGATATGATCAACTCCGAGCAGGATTTTCTTAGAGAAATGATCCCCCACCATCAGGAAGCTGTTGATACTTCGATACTTCTCTTTGTTTTCACAGATGATAAGGAGCTGAAAATGTTGACCGAAGCTATTTATACGTCTCAGTCTAAAGAAATACTGGATATGCGCCTTTCTTATGCCCGCTGGTACAACCTCATTCCAACGGGAGCAAGTTACCAACCAATGATGCGTGATCTCAACCTTATTACCGATCAGGAACGGGAAACCCGGTACGTCCAAGATATGATTGTGCACCATAAAGGAGCCCTGGATATGGCGGAGAAGGTTCTGACATTAGATGGAATCCATGAGGAAACTGTAATATTTGCAAAGCACATATTAGAAAGCCAACAGCTTGAAATAGAATTGATGCAGCGCTGGCTTAAGGGGGCAGAAGCATCACAGTAATTCCCGTACCGCCACCAGAGCGCCATATAGTTTAAAAAAACAGCACCAGCGAGAGCCCAAATGGTCGCAGGTAAGGCAAATTTTTGAAGATCTAGTGGGCCTAAATCGAAAAGTTTAACGCAACATGCGACCATTTGGGCCTCGCCCTTCGGAAGCGCATAAAAATCGCTCATTCTGCGTTGTGTCAGCTCGAAAGATAGCTCTATTCCTTCGCTGACACGCCTTGCCTGAGCGATTTTCAGTCTGCTCTGGCGTTCGTTTTTTAAACTATATGGCGCTCTAGCGGTCTCCGTAAAAGGTATGATTTAAACATCAGGCGACAACTTTATTATAAAATGCGGGTCTAATCAGGATAGATGGCTAAAAAATAAAAATTAGCTTTAAATAAGAATATCACCTGCTTTCCGTACCTGATATTTTATTGAAGTAATAACAAAGTTTGGTTTTAACCAAAGAGAATTGAGGCAAATATGAAAATATTTAACATCATTATAATATCAAGTTTGCTTATATTAAGTAGCTTGGCGAGTGCTCATTCACGTCTGAAATATTCAATTCCTAAATATGGAGCCGTATTAAATGAGTCTCCTGATGAATTACTCCTTGAGTTTTCCACGCAAGTAAAAATAGTCAAATTGCAACTGATAGATCAATCAGGAAAAGCGCTTAAACTTAAGACTGAACCAAGTAAAGCTTTTGAATCTACATTCACTATTGCATTACCTATGCTTAATAGCGGCAGTTATGAAGTTAAGTGGGTAGTGATGGCCAGAGATACTCATAAAATGAAAGGAGACTTTCCGTTCACTGTGCATACTTCTGCTATGGGAATCACGCCAGCTATTTTAGATAAACAAAATCATGATCATGATTAATTGAGGTTTCTATGATGGAAATTACTATTTGGGACTATGGCAACATAGTATCCAGGTGGTTGATATATATCGGCATTTCGGCAGCTATTGGAGGTCCTTTTATAGCCGCTTTAATTAATTCTTCAGTTAATAAAAAGTCGATTATTAGTTACATTATATCGAGTAGTGTTTTAGGATTTATCGCGGTAATTATAAACTTTTTTATTCAGGTTGGTGCTTTTTCTGAAACTGGATTATCAGGTATCTTTGATCCTGAAATGATCGGCTTTCTTTGGCAAAGTCCGGTGGGTGATTCTGTTTTATGGCGTTTACTGGCATTTACTGTATTAGGGTTTGCATTATTGCTTGGCAACCTTAACACGATCTATATAACGTTCAATTTCAAACATGCAATATTCATATTCTTATATGTAGCTGCCATTGTTAGTTTTGCATATTCATTTACCTTTGTTGGTCACAGCGCCAGCATGGGCCTGCTGACCAAATGGTTGCTGGGTTTTCATATTTTCACTATGGCCTGGTGGATGGGTGCGCTATATCCTTTATGGCTTAGTTGTAAATTATTACAGCCACCTGCACTGCATAAATTAATGTACTTATTTGGTCAAATTGCGATGTTTATGGTTGGCTTATTAATCGTTTGTGGTATAGCTTTGATATTTTTATTTTTCGCCAATCCGCTGGAGTTGTTTACCACTCGATATGGTCAAATTTTACTGCTAAAACTCATCTTTGTGATTAGTATTTTACTGATCGCTGCTTACCATAAATATCACCTTGTGGAAGAAGTGCAACAAGAAAATATTTCCCACAAACTGCAAAATTCACTCAAGAATGAGATAGTAATTGCACTGATAATTTTGGCTATTACCGCTGTGCTATCATGTGTGCTAGGGCCAGCCAGCTTAACTTATTAGGGGAAAAAAAATCATAAAACTCACTGCACAGAGTGCAGGCAATTCAGTCTAACTTTTAAAAATCACCTCTAACTACCTTTCAAACATCCTGTCCTTCACCACCTCGTGGCGTTCAAAATCCTTTCATACGGTTTTGTAAAATGAGAACAACTATCTTCTGTAATTAATAGCAATCTGCATCACATCTGGTCAATCTTGCTTGCTTAGTCGGCAACGGAATTGTAAGCCGCCCTGACCTGCCCGACACAAAGGCCTGCATCATTAGCCGGTATTTTTTTATGCCATAAAACCTTTATGCCATGCTTTTCCAGAAGCGCGACTGTGGTTTCAATCAACAATCCATTTTGAAAACATCCTCCGGTCAATAGCACCTGTGGCACTGCGTAGTGTTGTGCAATGTGCAAAATAACCTCCGCCGCACTGTTATGAAAGCGTTTGGCAATCACCGCAGGGGGAATATGATGATTAATATCATCAATAACTGCGCTGAGCATAGGCCGCCAATCAATAATGTTAGGGGTAACGGAAAAATCAATAGGCAGATCATAAACACCTTTGTCAGATTCTGATTGCGCAGCAAATTCAACACGCATTGCCGCTTCTCCTTCAAAACTGTTGATCTGCACAAAATTTAACAAACTGGAAAGACCATCAAATAATCTGCCAACGCTGCTGGTTAAGGGGCTGTTTATATTATTGCAGAGCATCTTCAGCAGCTGCTTTAATGTCGATAACGTAAAGGGAGATAATGCGTTAATTCGCTGTGCAGCAAGCAACTCTTCACCATAAACTTCATATAAAAGTGCGATAGCCACGCGCCGCGGCTCTGTGATGGCGGCACTACCTCCAGGTAATTTAAATGGTAAAAAAGTAGCGACCCGATGCACTTTCTCACCATCCACTGCGATAAACTCCCCCCCCCATAAACTGCCATCCTGACCATAACCGTTACCATCCCAGACCACGGCAAAAGCCTGCTCTTTGAGCTGATGTTCTACCATCGCCGCGTAAAGGTGGGCGAGATGATGCTGGACGGCAACAACAGGCAGCGCTGACTCTTTGGCCAAGTGTGTGGTAACATAATCAGGGTGTAAGTCACAGGCGACAAGATCAGGCTGAACAGCAAACAAACGCTGCATAATGTCTTTTACTTTTTGATGGCGCTCCACCGCCGCGATATTTTCAAGATCACCAATATACTGGCTGATATAAAGCCGTTTCCCTTTGCTCAGCGCGATGCTGTTTTTCAGTTGTCCGCCAAGCGCCATAATCGCAGGAAACTCTTTTTTTAAGGGCAGATAATCCGGCACATATCCCCTGGCGCGCCTTAACAGCATGGGTTCGTTGTTAACAAATTTAACGATCGAGTCATCTAAGCCCTGATAAATTTCCCGATCGTGCATAATAAAACCATCCACCAAAGACCGCAACTGCTCAAACGCCTGCTCATTATCACAACAAACCGGCTCACCGCTGCGATTGGCGCTGCTGACAACCAGGGGTTTATTAACCGCCCGGCAAATAAGCTGGTGCAGCGGCGTATAAGGCAGCATAACGCCTAAATAGGGGTTATCTGGCGCGATGGCCGGACTGAGAGAAAGATTGCTGTATCTGTTTTCGAGCAATATGATTGGCGCAATCTCGCTGCTTAGCAGTAATTTTTCCTGCTCGTTCATACGGCAATCCGCTGCGACCATAGACAGTTGCGGATACATCAGCGCAAAGGGCTTGGCCGGGCGTTTTTTTCTGTGACGCAAACGCAACACCGCTTCATGATTAGTCGCATCGAGGACAAGGTGAAATCCGCTTAATCCTTTGATGGCAAGGATCTTCCCCGCTTTCAGATCGCAAATCGTCCGGGCCAATGCCGCCTCTTTTTCAGCAAGCCTTTCCCCCTGCGGGGTAACGTAGCTAATCTGCGGGCCACATTTTGCGCAGTTAATTCCCTGCGCATGGAAACGTCGATCGTTTGAAGTTTGGTACTCCTGTAAACACTCTGCGCACATTGGAAACGCATTTAAGGTGGTATTGTTACGATCGAAAGGTAGCGCCTTAAGAATACTGTAGCGGGGACCGCACTGGGTACAGCTGATAAAAGGATAGTGATAGCGGCGGTTATCTGCGGAAAAAAGCTCGTTTTTACAAGCTGTACAAATTCCGCTGTCCGGTGAGATACTAACCGCGCCTTCACTTTCTCCGCTGCTATCCATAATCTTAAATCCACCACCATGCAGCAGGTCAACCTGTTTGACAGTAAGCTGCTCTATTCTGGCAGCGGGCGGCGCATCAGACTGTAATTGCAGCAGAAAAGATTCTGTCTGTTCAAGCTCGCCCTGCACCTCCATTAAAACGGACTGCCTGATATTACGTACCCATCCCGATAGATTAAGTTTACTGGCAGTTCGCACAACAAAAGGCCTGAAACCGACGCCTTGTACCCGTCCCTGAACACTTATCTGATAGCGTTGCTGCAAAAGCCCCCCTTGTTTAACTTCTATGCCCATATTTTTTATTATAGAGGAATATCCTGCACTTAATCTGAGGTTATTAGCTTTGACTCTGCCGGGAGTCTGCTTACCATTTGCGTTTAATTTTTATTTATAGAAAAAGCCTGCGTTAGTGCTGCGCAACAAGAGTGTATTATTAGTCTACCCTTAAAGGGATAACATCAGCTGATTATCTGCACTTAAAAAATACTTATGTAGCGGCAAGAAGAGGTGTTAACCGTTAAATCAATAAGGCTGTGAAAAGATATCAGGAGGGTTAAATCATGAACAAATCCCTTACTGCATTCGTCCATAAGCAGGTTAAGGAGTATCGGGGCGATGCCACTTACCTGTTACAAGTTTTACGAAACATCCAATTTGCTTACAGTCATATTCCCGAGCAGGCGATAGAGTGTCTCTCGGCTGAGCTGAAAATATCACTGGCAAAAATAAGAGCACTTATCGAATTTTATTCCTTTCTCCATTATGCCCCCAGAGGGCAGTATGATATTTATATCAGTAACAGCATCATAGATCATCTATCGGACAAAAATGAAATAACGCATTACCTGTGCGAAAAACTTAATGTCACATTAGATAAACCATCCGAAAATGGCCGGGTAACGGTCGCCAACACCTCCTGCACCGGCATGAGTGATCAAGGCCCTGCTGCATTAATTAACGGCTTACCCTTAACCCGTTTAAGCAGAAAAAGAGTCGATCAAATTGTCGAAAAAATACAAACCGGGGTCAGTGTTAATGAGTGGCCCAAAACCTGGTTTAAAGTTGCTGATAATATCCAAAGTAAAGGACTGTTACTGAATGCCGAAAGGCAGCCTGGCGCAGCCATTAAACAAGCACTGGCAGGCGATGCGCACGACACACTTGCTGAAATTGACAAATCCGGACTGCGCGGCTGTGGTGGAGCCGGCTTTAAAACCGCGGCAAAATGGAAGTCCTGCCTATTAAGTAAGGCCAAAGAGCGTTATGTGGTTTGTAATGCCGATGAAGGAGAACCCGGTACCTTTAAAGATAGGGTACTGCTCAACAGCTATGCGGACCTGATGATTGAGGGCATGACCCTGTGCGCCTATGTTATCGGTGCGCATAAGGGAATTATTTATCTGCGTTACGAATATCAATTCCTCTATCAAAAGCTTAACGAGATTTTGCAGAAACGCCGGTCGGAAAATTTATTAGGCGAGCATATTTTAGGCAGTGAACTGAGCTTTGATATTGAAATATTTATGGGAGCCGGCTCTTATGTCTGCGGTGAAGAATCGGCCCTGCTGGAGTCCCTTGAAGGTAAACGGGCCATTCCGCGTATCCGCCCTCCTTATCCTGTTACTCAGGGTTATTTAAACAAACCGACAGTGGTCAACAATGTTGAAACATTCTGTTATGCCGCGCTGATTATTGAACAAGGCGCTGAAAATTTTTCCGATCAGGGGCTTGCCGGTTTTACCGGCTGTAAACTGTTAAGTATCAGCGGCGATGTGGAAAAAGCCGGCATTTACGAAATTCCTTTAGGCTCAAAAATAAAACATATCCTTAACTTATGCGGCGCAAAATCGGTACAGGCAGTACAGGTTGGCGGTCCATCAGGATCTTTAATTACTCCCTCTGAATTTAACCGCGTGGTTTCATTTGCAGATCTTAATACCGGCGGCTCTTTTATGGTGTTTAACCGGAGCAGAGATCTTCTCGAAAATGCACTTAATTTTACCCACTTCTTTAAACATGAAAGCTGCGGTTTCTGCACGCCGTGCCGGGTCGGCACTAAGCTGATGTCTGAACTGGCCGATAAAGTTGCCACCGGACAAGGTGCCAGTCTGGATCTGGACAGCATCAAACAGCTTAACCATGTTATGAATGAAATGAGCCATTGCGGCTTAGGGCGAAGTGCAGCCGTTCCGCTACTGCAGACATTGGAAAAATTTCCGGGCTGTTTTGTCAAACGTATGACAGATAAAGAGTATCAGCCATCCTTTGACGTGGAAAAATCTATTCAGCGGGCGATAAATATCGTCACTCTGGAAAATGATTCATAAGGTAATTGATTTTTATGAGCAAAGCAGACAAGCAGAAGAATACATTGACTATTGATGGCCGCGAGATCCCCTTTATCGAGGGGGAAACGGTTATGCAGGCAGCGCTAAAAGCCAATATCTATATTCCACATCTCTGCTTTAATCCGGAATTTACCCCGAACGGCAGTTGTAAACTCTGTACCTGCGAGATTAACGGTCGCAAAAAATCATCCTGCTGTACTCAGGCTAAGCAGGATATGCTGGTCAAAAATGAAACCCATGAGCTGAAAATGATGCGTCAGACTCTGGTGCAGATGTTGTTTGTTGAAGGCAATCACTACTGCCCGTTTTGTGAGCGCAGCGGTAACTGCCAGCTGCAGGCGCTGGCCTATGATTTAGGGGTAACTGACCTGCATTTTCCGCAGTTTAATGCCAAAAGAAATGTCGATGCCAGCCACCCGCAGATTATGCTCGATCTGAACCGCTGCATTTTCTGCGAGCTGTGCATCAGAGCAAGCACCGAAGTGGATAAAAAAGATATCTTTACGGTGTCCGGTCGCAGCAGCAATAAACGACTGGCGATTAATTCCAAAACCGGCTATTTAAAAGACACGGAAATGAAAGTGACTGATAAATCAGCGCATATCTGTCCGGTGGGTTGTATCATCATTAAAGGAGAAGGATTTAAAACCCCAATTGGTGAGCGGATTTATGATCAGCATTCGATCCGTGATATCGGCAATCTGCGCCCTGAAAGCAATACAGCAGAAAGTACTCAAATTGATGCGCCTGAGGCAGATACTCAAACCGGGAAAAAACTGAAAATTGCTACCTGCTCTTTAGCCGGATGCTTCGGCTGTCATATGTCCTTTCTGGATATGGATGAACGCCTTGTTGAGCTGCTTGAGCGGGTTGAACTGAGCCGTTCCCCGTTGAACGATATAAAAGAATGTGCACCGGATTGCGATCTCGGTTTAATTGAAGGCGGTGTGTGCAATACAGAAAACATAGCCGTGCTGCGGCATTTTAGACAGAACTGCAAAATTATTATTGCCGTAGGCTCCTGCGCCATTAACGGCGGCGTCCCTGCCCTGCGTAATAATATTGATGTTAAAGAGTGTTTAGATGAAGCCTATCTTAACGGCATCGGTGTGGTCAACGCGCAGATTCCTGTCGATAAAGAGCTACCCTATCTGCTAGAAAAAGTTTACCCCATTCATGAAGTGATCAAAGTGGATTATTTTCTTCCCGGTTGTCCGCCCTCTGCCGATGCTTTCTGGAAAATACTCAACGACCTGCTGGATGGCAAAGAGCCTGAACTACCTTATGACTTATTACACTTTGATTAATGGACGGTGCTATGAGTAACTCTCTGGAAACGGCAGGCAACGCCGGTAATCTGAAAAGAATTGTTATTGAACCCGTATCAAGAGTAGAAGGACACGGCAAGGTCACGCTGCTTGTTGATGATGATCTGCATGTCCGGCAGTGTCGTCTGCATATCGCAGAATTTCGCGGCTTCGAACGTTTTATCCAGGGACGCCCCTATTGGGAGATCCCGATCCTGGTACAGCGACTTTGCGGCATTTGCCCGGTCAGTCACCACCTTGCGGCAGGTAAAGCAATTGATATGATTTCCGGTGTTACACAACTGACGGAAACTGCGTATAAGTTAAGGTTATTACTGCATTACGGGCAAATTCTGCAGTCCCATGCCCTGCATTTTTTTCATCTTTGCTCACCCGATTTACTGTTTGGTTTTGAAAGTGATATTAACAGCAGGAATATTGTCGCTGTCATAGGCAGACATCCGCAACTTGCCATGCAGGGCGTCAAACTGAGAAAATATGGTCAGGAGGTGATCCGGGTCATTTGCGGTAAGCGCATCCATGGTACCGGATGTATCCCCGGGGGCATGAATAAGCGCTTAAGCCGGGAGGATAAAAACTACCTGCTTGCTGACATAGAACAGATAATCCTCTGGGCGGAATGCGCGGTCAAAACAGCCAGAGACTGTTATTTACAAAATGAACCTTTTCATAAAAATTTCGCCGGCTTACGCTCTCATTATTTAAGCTTAGTCGGCGAAGACGGCGAACTGGATCTTTACCACGGCAAATTAAGATTAAAAGATGCCAGCGGCAGTCTGCTTTTTGATCAGCAGGACTATTGTGATTATCAGAACCTGATTCAGGAAGAGGTCAAGCCATGGACTTATATGAAATTTCCTTTTATTAAAACTATCGGAAAAGAATCAGGCTGGTACCGCACCGGCCCGTTAGCACGAATCAATAACTGCGATTATATAACAACGCCATTAGCAGAAACTGCCCGTCAGGAGTTTATCGCCTATGGCGGAAAAGAGCCGGTGCATGCAACCTTAGCCTACCATTGGGCACGCATGATTGAGGTACTATTTTCTGCTGAAAAAATAAAACAGCTGCTCCACGATCCTATGATTACCGGCAATGATTTGATTGTCGAAGGGAAGCGTCAAAATGAAGGGATCGGCGTTATTGAAGCGCCCCGAGGTACCCTGTTCCATCATTATCAGGTCGGTGAAGATGACCTGGTCAGTAAAGCTAATCTGATAGTCGCGACGACTCATAACAATACGGCACTGAACGAATCAATTCGCATAGTGTGCAATCAGCAGATTAACGGCCGGGAGATCAGTGAAGCGGTTTTAAATAATATAGAAGTGGCTATCCGCGCCTATGACCCCTGTCTATCCTGCGCAACCCACGCCATGGGGAAGATGCCGCTCAAAGTTGAAATGCGCCATCAGCAAAGCGGCGAACTGATCAGTCAGATAATAAAAGATACAGATGGCAGGCTGCATAACTGAGAGGTGGAAATGAAAAAAGCATCTCAGCAAGCTTTAGACCTGTTTATCTGGGGAAACCCAAGTCGCGGAGATGATGCTATTGGCCCCACATTGCACCACATTATGGAACAATATATTGAGCGGCTCGCACTTACCCATGTTCAACTGATCGAAGATATGCAGCTGCAACCCGAGCATGTCTGCGATATCAGAGAAGGCGCGTGCATTGTTTTTATCGACGCAAGTTTTCAGGGTGACGCAGCTTGTCAGGTTCAAGCCGTTAACCCTGAAGAGCAGTTCGGATGCTGCAGCCATGCATTAAGCCCGGATGCTTTAATGCGCCTCTATCAACAAATACACAATAAGCCATGCCCGCCTGCTTTCTTATTAAGCGTGCGTGGTTACCAGTTTGCCCTGGGCTCCCCCCTGTCCAAAGCAGCACGGGCTAATATTAAAGTAGCAGAGCAATTTTTAAAGACATTACTGACTTGCCAATATCCGCAGCAGTTACTGCAGCAGGCGGTTAATACCCAAGAAGGTAGATCCAATGCATGAATTATCCATTGCCGAAAGCCTCGTCGAACTGCTCGAAGAGCAAGCCGTCACGCATAAATTTAAAAAGGTGACTAAGATTACATTAGAAATCGGTGTATTAGCCGGAATTGAAAAGTCGGCGCTGTTTTTTTGTTTTCCTGCGGCCACTCAAAACAGTATTGCCGAAGGTGCTGA
This sequence comes from Psychromonas sp., assembly GCF_041586535.1. Lineage (GTDB taxonomy): Bacteria > Pseudomonadota > Gammaproteobacteria > Enterobacterales > Psychromonadaceae > Psychromonas. The sequence continues at coordinate 16,115 of NZ_JBFGZY010000059.1, forward strand.
ACTGGTGATTCAGGACAAACTTGCTAAAGGTACCTGCCAGCATTGCCATCAGCAGGTACTCATCTCGGGCTGGTATGAACCCTGCGAGCATTGCGGAAAGCTGGGGATCAATATTAGCGAAGGTGGAGAGATGACCATTAAATCGATCGAAGTGGAGAGTTAAATGTGTAAAGTCTGCGGTTGTAATCAAGCTGAAGTAGCAATAGACAGCATAGAGCAGCATGTTCATCATCATACTGATATGCAAGCAGCCCCGAACGCCAACGACAGTGCCGCTCGCCTGATTGAAATTGAACAGAGTATTTTGTCGAAAAACGATGAGTTCGCCGAACAAAATCGCAACTATCTGAGTCATAAAGGAATTTTCTCGCTCAATTTAATCTCCAGCCCGGGATCCGGAAAAACCACCTTATTAACCGAAATCATCAAGCGCCTACAGGAACAGCACCACATTTATGTGATTGAGGGGGATCAGCAGACGGCACTGGATGCCGCGCGAATTCGGGAAACCGGTGTAAAAGCAACGCAGATAAATACCGGCAAAGGCTGCCATCTTGATGCGCATATGGTAGGACATGCTTTTGAGCATCTGGGTATGCACAAAGGTGCTTTTTTATTTATCGAAAATGTCGGCAACCTGATTTGTCCGGCAGGTTTTGATTTAGGGGAAGCGCATAAAGTTGTTATTTTATCGGTCACCGAAGGCGAAGATAAACCCTTAAAATATCCGGAAATTTTTCATGCCGCGGATGTTATGATCATCAATAAAATCGATCTGCTGCCATACCTTAATTTTAATCTGCAGCAGTGCTGTGAATACGCAAAGCAGATTAATCCTGAAATAGAAATAATCGAACTTTCAGCCACTTCCGGTGAAAATATTGATCAACTTTGTCACTGGCTGGTCGCCGAAAAAAACGCGTTTTCAATAGCCGTTCTATCTGAGTAAAACTGTAACAGGAGTACCACCTATGTGCCTTGCCATCCCGGGACAAGTTATTTCCATTAATCATTGCGCATCGCCGGTCACGGCAAAAGTAAATTTCAGCGGAATAATCAGGGAGGTGGTTGTAGAGTGGATTGATGAAGTTGCGGTTAACGACTACGTTATTGTTCACGCGGGCTTTGCTATCAGCAAGCTGGATGAGCAGGCCGCTTTAGAAACGCTGCAGCTTTTTGCCGATCAGTAAAACTGATTGCTGTTAGCTCAATATAAAATTCAGTTCATTACACTTAACATCAGCAACACCAAAGGATAAGGTGAATTATGACATCAGCAAGCATAAAACTAGCACATGGCAGTGGCGGTCGCCTTTCCAATGCACTTATCCATGATCTTTTTTTTCCGGCATTTAATAATCCTATATTAAATCAGGCGCATGATGGCGCGCTGTTAACGATGCACAGCAGGCAACTGGCTTTTTCCAGCGATTCATTTGTAGTGAAGCCCTATTTTTTCCCGGGTGGGAATATTGGTGAACTTGCAGTTAATGGCACGGTTAATGATCTTGCCATGTGCGGTGCGATTCCGCAGTTCCTTTCCGTCGCTTTTATTCTCGAAGAAGGTTTCCCCATGAATCATCTTAAAGCAATAGTGAAAAGTATGGCTGCCGCCGCGCAGCACGCGCAAGTACAAATAGTAACGGGTGATACCAAAGTAGTCGAACGCGGCGCTGCTGACGGCGTATTTATCAACACCTCAGGAATCGGCATAATTAACCACCAGCAAAAAATATCACCAAACAATGCACAAGCGGGAGACGTTATCATTACTAATGGTTATATCGGCGATCACGGCATCGCTATCCTGTCACAGCGGGAAGGGTTATTTTTTGAAACCACCATTCAATCCGACACGGCTGCCCTGCATACTTTAGTTGCATCGATATTAACGGCTTCTGCCAATGTGCGTGTTTTACGGGACCCCACCAGAGGCGGTGTTGCCGGGGTGTTAAACGAAATAGCCCTGGCAAGTCAGGTTGAAATACGCCTTGATGAAGTCGCAATCCCAATGCGGGATTCGGTTCGTGCCGCCTGCGATCTTCTCGGACTGGATCCGTTAATCATTGCCAATGAAGGTAAATTAATCACCATAGTGCCCAAGGCAGACAGCGCAGCCGTGCTGCAGGCAATGCAGTTGCACCCCCTTGGCAAAGAGAGTGCCATCATCGGCCGGGTATTAAATAACAATCCCGGCAAAGTGACACTGGAAACCCGTATCGGCAGCTTAAGACTGGTAGAGATGCCGCTTGGAGAACAATTACCAAGGATCTGTTAATGAATCAGGGGCGGATTAACCGGTATTTGCTTACCTGAAATTAAAATACAGGGGACAATGATGAATCAAAATTTAAATATTGCTGCTTTTAACAGCAGGGAGATAGTTAGCAGGCTGGCAGAAGATATAAAATCGCTCAGTGCAGATATGGCACCGCTGAAATTAATGCATATTTGCGGCGGACATGAAAATGCTATCGTTCGCCACGCCCTGCGTCAGTTTTTGCCTGCACATATTCAGGTTATTGCAGGGCCTGGATGCCCGGTGTGCATCTGCCCGGTAGAGGCGATTGATGAGGCGATCACGCTTGCCCAACAACCCAACACCACAGTGCTCACCTTCGGCGATATATTACGGGTACCGGCAACAAAAACCTCATTGGAGGAAGTCCGGGCAAAAGGCGGCAGGGTTAAAGTGGTTTACAGTCCGGTTGACGCCATCAAAATTGCACAGCAGGAACCGCAACAGACCTTTGTGTTCTTCTCCGTCGGTTTTGAAACGACGGCGGCCGGTATAGCCGGACTTATCCGCTCGGGCGTGCCGGAAAATCTCTTTTTTCTTATTGCCAATCGTTATATACCGCCGGTATTAAAATTATTAATGGATGTGCATGATGAAAGCCTGCAGGGATTTTTGCTGGCAGGTCATGCAGGTACCATTACCGGTTTAGAAGTTTATGATTTTATGCGCGATGAATACCGGCTACCCTGCGCCGCGGCGGGGTTTGAACCCGTTGATATTCTGCTGGCTATTCGTAAACTGTTAACACTGATCAAAAATAATCAACATGATGTTATCAACTGCTACCGCAGAGTGATGAAAAATACAGGTAACAAAATCGGCCAGCAGTGCCTGAGTGAGGTGTTCGCTCTTGAGCCGGGCACCTGGCGCGGTATTGGCGCGGTTGATAATTCGGCCTACCAGCTGAAAGATAAATACGCCCATCTTGATGCCAGAAAACAATTTAACTGCAAACCGTCCTACCCGCCGCAATCCTTTCACCCCGGTTGTCTTTGCCACCGGGTGATGCTCGGCGAGGTTGAACCGCAGGATTGTAAATTATTTAAAAAAGTCTGCACCCCCGGCAAACCCTTCGGTCCCTGTATGGTTTCAGCAGAAGGCACTTGCCATGTGCGTTATAACTATTCAGAAATAAAAATAAACTTAAGTTGAAAAGTATTTATTCGTCTGAGTAAAGCGACTGTGTATTGATATCTTTAATCTCTGGCGTGCCCATCATCGCCATGGTCACCTCCAGCTCCTCTCTTAATATTCGCAGCATATGGGCAACCCCCAGCGCACCGGCAACAGCAAGCGCATAAAGCTGCGGTCTGCCCACCATCACCGTATTAGCCCCCAACGCAATCGCCTTATAAATATCTGTGCCACGCTCAATAGCCCCATCTAAAATCAACGGGTACTCCGCTCCAACCGCTTTTCTGATCCGCGGTAGCAGTTCAATGGCCGATGGAATTGAGTCTAAGGTCCGCCCGCCATGGTTTGATACAACCACCCCGGCAATACCCATCCGCTGCGCTTTAACAACATCCTGCGGGTGCAGCAGCCCCTTTAAAATAATCGGCAAAGTGCTGTTCTGCAGCAGCCAGGCTATATCCTCCCAGGTCGGCGCCTCTGTCATCATGCCCTGAAAAACAATACTTTGCTCTGCTGATAATACTTTTCGGGGCAGTTCCGGACGGTCCTCTAAATTCACCGCTTTCACGTCGGGGGGCAGCTTAAAACCCGCACGTTGCGCCCGGTTGCGAATACCGTGCAGGGAGGCATCAACGGTCACCATCAATTTTGTATAACCAGCCGCTTCAGCCCTTTTTAGCAATGTCAGGGTGAATGCCCGGGATTGCTGAAAATACAATTGAAACCACTTTGCTGAATCCAATTGCGCCGCGATATCTTCCATCTTTTGACTTGCCAGGGTACTGACCACCATGGTTGTTTCAAGCGCACTGGCAGCCTGAGCGGTCGCTATTTCACCCAGAGGATGGACAAGTTTATGAAAAGCAACGGGTGCCAGCAAAATAGGATGACGCAACGACTCACCCATAAAAGTCGTCGCGGTACTGCCCTGAGTGCAATCCTTAAGCATTTGCGGCAATAACTGAATCTCATCCAGCGCCCTGCGGTTTCTCTGCAGGGTTAGCTCGTCCGCGCCACCACCGGCAATATATTCGTAGATATCATGGGAGATGTGCTGTTTAGCAAAGTGGGCGTAATCGGCAATGCAGACCAGTCCATCGGGTATCTCTTTAAGGGGGGCGGCTATATTGTTGTTCATGCTGGTGTACTCTTTGGTAGTTTAAATCGTATCAGGTATCAGCCAGTTGGCGAATTAAGCGGTGATAAGCGGCACTGAGTCGAACCACGTCAGTATGATCATGACCGTGCTGTATAGTCAAAGACTGCACGCTCTGATCAAGGTCAAATAAGATCTGCCGCTGTTCATGGTCACGGATCATACTCTGAATCCAAAAGAAGGAAGCAAAACGCTGCCCTTTGCATACCGGACGAACCCGATGCAGGCTGGTTGACGGGTAAAGGATCATATCCCCCGCGCCCAGTTTAATAAGCTGATTACCACAACTGCTCTCAATTTCCAGCTCTCCGCCTTCGTACTGTTCAGGCTCGCTGAAGAAAATGGTTGCGGAAAGATCCGTGCGAATACGAATACTGCTGCCCGGTACTATGCGTACCGCATTATCGACATGAAAACCGTAACCATCTCCACTGCCATAACGATTAAACATCGGGGGCAGTATTTTTAATGGCAGTGCCGCCGAGACAAAGGTTGGCTGGCGGGCAAGTACACTCAGAATTTTATCACTTAATTTCCGAGCCACTAAGGAATCAACATTTAACTGGCTATTTTGCTTTTGACTCTGTGCCTGAGAGCCGGCACTTAGTCTGCCATCCTGCCATGGCGCGCTGTCTAAATGAGCACGAAATTGGGCTACCTCCTCTTTGCTGAACACGCCTTTAATTGGAATAATCATTTTTGCCTCAATGAAAAAGTAAGAAAAATGATGCAGCCAGGGAAGGCTGCATCTGCTAATACCAATTCCGATAATTAGATGATCTATTTAGGCGTAGAAAAAATGGATGAAAGCAAGGCATTGATTGCAGTAACTAGTTGTTCTAATTACAAAATCAATAACACAGCTAGCATTCATTTTAGCAAGTATAAATGAGT
>NZ_JBFGZY010000060.1:0-21513 GCF_041586535.1 Psychromonas sp.
GATCATGTGGCGGTGCTGCGCTAGATGCCCTGACGACTTATATCGAGCAACAAAATAGACCTAAGTAACGTTAATGCTTCGCATCAATGATTTTCATCACCGCCATGAATGACGGTGTTTTTCATCTAAATGGATAAAAAAATGGCTTCATCAGCATTGATGAAGCCATTGATAAGTCAAATTAAAAATAAGAGTGGTTAAAACGGTAAAAAGTTAAATGTATATTCCAGTTCCGTTGCGGCAACGGATTTCGGAGTAAAATTAATCAAACGAATTCTGCGCAACAGTTTTGCAGCAAAATCATCATTATCAATTTCAGAGGCAATGATACTAACAGCAGAAACACGACCATCGGGTAAAATGATTAGCTTAACTGTAACACTCCCTTCCAGGCTTGGGTCGCTACGCAACGCTCGGCGATAGATTGAATAGATAGCGCTTTTGTTTCTGTCAAACATCTGGCGAATTGATTCGCTACTACGTTTTCCAGAAGCACTTTCATAAGTCTTAGTTTCCTTCACTTGCTGCGCCATTTTATCAACTACCGTTGCAACTTGAGCAACTTGACCAGACTGATTTGAAGCTAATTGAGTGCCTTGCCCCACATCAGTAAAGCGTTTACCCGTAACACCGCCGGAGGTGCCCGCCGCTTTCTGTCCAAGTATGATCCGTTGCGCTTTTACCGCAGTTCCATTGCCTTGGGCTAAGCCATCATCAGTACTAGTGACTGCAGTTGGTACAGCTTTAGCCACGTCACGCATGGCATTTAGTTGTTGCGAAAGCGCTAACAGGCCAGATTGCTCTGCTTTGTCCTTCGCTTTTTTCTCCAGCTCTTTTTTAGTTACTTGAGGTTTTGGGTTGGGGTTGGGCTTGGGTTTAGGTATTGGCTCAGGCTTAGGTTTTGCTACCTCAGGTTTTGCTGTTTCTTTTTTCTGCTCAGGTTTAGGCTCGGGCGGTTTTACTTCCACCTTACTCTTCATTATTTTGACCAATTGCGGTGGTAACTTTTCTTTCTCTTCTCGACTCAGCTCTGGTAATTCCACAAATGAAACAAACACAGAAAACAGCAATGTTATTGCCAGCATAACTATAGCTAGAGTGTTAAAAAAACCATTTTCGATTTGAGGATTCCACCTTGGCAGGCTTTTATTTTCAATATAACTCACTACTGACCAGCCTCCATCATTGCACGCTGAGCCTGGATAAGTTGCTCATCACTTGCACCATAAACTTGCTCTACAGCTAAAGATATATTGGTATAACCAGCACTTGCAGAGGTTTGCATAACGCTCTTTAAGAGTGAATATGGAACATTCCTATCAGCCATAATGTTAATGCCGCGCCCCTCTTCAAGCTCTTTTTCTGATAACGGTGACTTTGCACTGTGATAATTTAACTCCTCAGTTAAACGCCCAATTTCTGTACTTTCGCTGCTCTTAAGATCAGCAACCTTGGCGATAGGCTTACCCTGCAGCAAAATAGCAGACTCAGAAACACTGAGCACCAGATTCTCCCGTGCGGCTTCTTTAGAAACAGACTCAGGCAGCTGTAACTCTTTATTATCCTGCAGCACCTGCACATCGGAAGCGTTCACCATCAAGAAAAATACTAAAATGGTGAAAATATCCATAAGTGAGACTAGCGATAACTTAGAGGTTTTTTTCATTCGCGCCTGGTGGCGCTCAATGCGAATTTGCCTTACCGATTTTTTCATTGCCTTACCTCTTGAGATGACGCGGTTAGTGCTGCGCTTTCTGTTCGAACAGGCGCATCACCCAATGAGATTTCGGGAAAAAGCTCTGCATCGACCACTGATGCAACAACCACCGCTTTGTAAGAGCGTGTTTTATCCATCAGAGAAATAATAGTTTGATAATCCGTATCTTCTTGTAAAAGAAGAGAGATATCCTTTTTCTCGATACTCTCGCTAAGCAATGCGGCTTTCAGCTGTTTGAGTGTATTCACAAATAAATCGTAATCGTAACCATCAGCATCAGCATCAGCGGGAATTACCTTAAGTAAATGCGTTTGCGGGTAATAGATTTCGATCTGTTCCTTAAACACCATAATTTCAATGTTCTTTGGCTCATCGCTTAGGGGCTGCTGCGTTGTATCGCTTAACTGAGGCAGCTTAAGATCTAAAATAGTAATATGTGAAAATACCATCATCATCAAAAGCACCGGCACCAACACGATCATCAAATTCATAAATGAAGTGATATCGAGCTCGACCTCTTCACGTTTGATCCTCTGCTTTCTAAACATAATTAAGTCCTAACTACTTAGTTTCAATTTTAGAAGGCACATTATTTTTGGCGATGATGTTTAAAAACTTAACGCCCGCTGTTTCTAGATTGGTAATGATTTCTGAGGTTTTAGTTTGCAGCACAGCATGGCAAACCAATAATGGAATAGCGGCAATAAGACCAAATGCAGTGGTGTTCATCGCTACCGAAATAGATTGTGACAGCAAGCTTGCTTTTTCAGCAGGATCAGCATTTGCTACCGCTGAGAATGCAGCAATCAGACCAATAATAGTACCTAATAGCCCCAGTAAGGTGGATATATTGGCTAACGTTGCCAGATACTGAGTACGCTTTTCAAGTTGTGGTAATGTCTCCATTACTTCTTCTTCCATTGCATGTTCAATTTCTTCACGCCTACGGGTATGCTCCATGCGGTTAATACCCGCCTGAAAAATAGTTGTAATAGCCGATTTCTCTGTTAATGATGCGATATTATTAAACTCAAGATTTTGTAGCAATGGATTAATCGCTGCGATCGCTTTACCGTTTTGACGTGAAACTTTAAATAAATAGAGCGCACGTTCAAGGGCAATAGCTAAACCAATAGTTAAAACAATTGCAATTGGCAGCATGAAATTGCCACCTTCTTGGAAAAAACGAATAATTGTATCGAACATAAAGTACTCCAAAAAATGTAATGTGATTATTAAAATTTGTTATTAAGTTAATACCATTAAGGTCTTATACCAAGTGCATTAAAGAAGTGATCTTGTATTGCGTAGGAAAAATGAACGCTAGCAAGGCATGAGTTACAGGAAGTAGTTATTCTCCTTTCACAAAATTATATAGAACAATTTTGAACAGCTTTAGCTGACCACGAAGTGGTGAAGAACAGGACGTTCTGAATAAAACTCATCACGCAGATAGCGTTTATTTTAACCAGCTAGGCTGATCATTTAATTAATCCAATTGGTATTATTGTTAATGTATGGCTGATAAATAAGTCTTGCTGTAAAAATGAATTATCGGAAATACCCTTGAGCTTCCATCTAAATTCTTAAAATATGCACTATCAATTAATAAATTATTGCGCCTATTTATTAAACCTACATTGATATCCATTTAGCATTAATGGTGTGCATTAAAATACTCCATCTCACGGGCTAAACTAGCAGCATCAAGTGGCAGGAATTTCTGCCGGTTTTGCTCATTAACCAGCTGCACCGATACATCACTAAATACTTCAGGTTTTTGCCAAGGGACAATAGTCAGTACTTTGGGCTGCTCTTTATCCCCGACAATGGTTGCTTGCAACGACAGTGTCCTGTGCGGCTTTTCTTTAGTCACTTCAGCACTCGCCCATGGAGCTAACAACAACATAACGGCCGCTGTAAACATTTTCATTATTTATCCCTTGTTTGCTTGCGCTATTTGCGAGTCAATATCACGGATCCAGCCTTTCACTCTACGGTTACCATCTGGATTTAGCAGTTGATAAGTTTGATAGTTTTCAAGTGCCGAGGCTTTTTGGTTTAAATATAAATCCTGCAAAATTGCAAGATTTAAATACGCATCAGAAAAGCCCGGCCACGCTGAAATAGCCGCTTGATAACTTTGTTCTGCTTCAGTAAATCTTCCTAGCTTACGCTGCAAAACACCTAAGCGATTATGTGCATAATAATTATATTTATTTGCACTTACTGCTGCTTGATAGTGCTTTATTGCCGCAGATTCATCCTGCTGTGCCATAGCAAGATCTCCGAGCTGTAACTCAATCCCGGAAAAACCCGGGTATTGATCGCGCAAACTTAGCAAAAGCTGCTTTGCTGTATCTAGCTGCTTACTATTTTTGAACGCTAAGGCCTGTTTAAATGATGCAGCCAATGAATCTGGTACCACCTCTGCCGTTGACAGATAAGCATTAGGCGATGCTAAAAGTGTTTGTTTATATAACTCTTTAGTACTAAGTTCAACCTTCGCTGAAGTATGTTCCTGAGTCCGTGCTTCTTGTACTTCTGGTGCTAAGCTACAACCGGCTAAAGTTAACAGTGCCAACCCCGTTAGCTTGTGTCTATTAATAAATATCATTAACATCCTCAACAATAATTTCTGGCTTGTAATAACGACCTGGCTGCAATTTACTCAGCTCGTTAAAGCTCCTTTTAATCCATTCATCATAGATTCCTGAATGGGCACTTTTGCTGTTGTTTACATGTACTGCAATGGCTTGTTCTTCAAAGGGATATGCGTATTCTTCGAGCAAAATATCATACTGCTCTAGTGCTAGCTCATCTAAGCCCGTTGGCCGCTCAGAAGCCATAAGATCATTGGCCAATTGCAGATAGAGCTGTGCAAGCTCATAGCTTGCTGCGGTTGAAAACTCTGCAACCTTATAATCGAGCACCCGATTAAGGGCGACAATACTCTCATTAAGCAGGGCTTGCTTTTTAGTTAAGCTTTTTGCTAGCGGCAATTGCAACTTGCTACGCTTAAAGTTAGCTACCGGTATTTTGCTTAGCTCGTTGGCAGCCATTGCCGCTAAATAACGAGAACGGGCATTGCGCGTATCTCCTGCATTAGCGTCACTCTCAATTAACTTAGTTAACCAAAAATTACGTTTTAAAGGCTGCTTAGTTTCTAAGTAGTATTCACTCAATATAAACTGTGCTTCAAGCAAATTAACTAAGGGTTTAGGGTAGGTATGGGCATAAGTTCGATAAGCGCGCATTGCCTGTTCAGCATCACCACCCTTTTGGTAGGATTGCGCTGCCAACCATAATAATTCACGAGCACCTTCGCCTGCAGGGTTTTTCGCCCAGCCCTGTTTTAAATATTTGGCCGATTGAGACCATTGCTCAGTTTCCTGGTAAGCAAAAGCTAGCTTGGTGGGTATATCTGCGCTTAAGCTGTGACCATTAAAACGTTCATTAAAGTCAAGCAGTTGCTCAATCGCTTCTTTATACTGCTGCTGATTAAGCAGGTGAGCCGCTAAATCATATTGCGCATTAACACGCACTTCGCTATTAGGTACAAGCTTAATTATACGTTTTAAGTGCTTAATCCCCGCATCCATATGGGCTGGTTCACTGGCTATTGCAGCTTCGGCTTGCCGGTAAATAGAAAGACCTAACTGATCGGATAAACCCTCATAGCTTTTATTATTTGTCGCTAACACATTAAGGATTGCGGTATAGCTTGACTCTGCGTCAGCAAACTTTGCCAACTCAAATTGGCTATGAGCAATAACCAACTGCGCAGAGTGAACCTGTGCATCCGAGAGCCGACCTCTGTCGAGCAACGCTTGCTGAGCAAGCAGCAAAGCTTGTTCATAGTGCTTCTCTTTAAAGCGCTGTTGAAACAAGCTTACCTGTAAAAGCATACTGCGCGGATCGCTATTAAAGGTATCCAAAAAGAAATTAATCGCTGTGAGTTGCGCGGCTTTATATTTACCAGCCTGCTCAGTGGCAGCGGGATGAGTCAGTAGGGTTTGGTAAGCTAAAATAACAGCATATGCAGCATCAGCACGATGGTCGTTGGCTTTAAACGGCTCAATTAGCGCACCATTTTTACTCACCGGCGCATGGTTAATATCACTATTTACTACCTGCTGGTACTGCTCAATAGCGGCATCAATATTGCCTGATTTAAGCAGTGTTTCAGCATAGTAATAACGAATTGACGCCTGCGCTTGATCATCAGGGAAGTTAGCTAAATACTGTTGGTAACCTTCTGAAGCAGCTTGATAATACTCTGCTATTTTTGCAGCCAAGGCCTTATTAGCTTGCGGCCACTTAAGCTCCAGTGCCTGAGCTGCAGCATGCTGATTTTGAGCCTTAACTTTTAATAGTTGTTTTAATGTTTGCGCAGCTTGTTCTCGCGTATTGCTACTTTTACCAAGCCAGTAATCATTAGTCAGCTGATAGTCAGCAATAAATGTTTGTTGCTGCTCAAGCACTAAACCCGGGAAGCGCCCTTGAGTTAATATCTCAAGTTTGTTTAGCGCAAATAAAACAGAGGTTTCACTACTCGGGTAACGTTTAATAAATGCTTCTAGTACATCAGCCGCTTCGGTATAGCGCTGTTTCTTCAGCAAATCATCGGCTAACAACTCATAGTTCAGTTGCTCATATTGGCGCGGCCCCACTGCAGAATAGTGCCTTTGAATACTCTTTGCACCATCAGCTTGATTGAAAATCAATGTCATTACCGCAAATGAGTCCCGTAATAACAGCTGCTCTTTCTTCGTTAGCTGATTGGCAATAGCATCTACACTATAAATGCGTGAAGCATGTTCAGCAGAGATTAACCTATCCAAAATATCAGTGAAATTAGTTAATGCTTCAGAGTGACGCTCTAATTTAAAGTTGCTCCAACCTTGCATATACAAGGCAATACTGTAATAGGGGTTGTTTTCCGGCTTATCAACAACCTGCTGATAGCTGTTAAGCGCCAGATTATAATTACCTTGGCTATATAATATTTCAGCTTGCCTAAAGTAGAGTTCCACTAAATAGGGTGTATTTGGGTAATCTTTGATAATAGATTGAATAACAATCAGGCTTTCTTCCTGCTTACCTTGTAAATCATAGGCTTTAGCTAATTGATACATGAGCTTATCAGCATGCTGACTATCAGGAAATTCAGCTAAAAATTGATTGATAGAAACAACTGCGCGCTGGTAATGGGCATTCGCCTTCTCGGGAATATCAATTTGCTCCTGATCAAGCTGCATAACATCAACATTGATAATCCGCTGTTTAATTTTCAAAGCCAGTTCGGGATCATCAATACCGTCAAGAATACTTTGATAAGTAGAACTTAACTCACCCAGTTGCAGCTTAGGCATTAGCGGTTTAACTTGCAATGAAGGGGATAGGTCTAGCGTGGCTAACGTTGCACCACGAGCACCAGCCTGCTGCGGCTCGGAGCCGATAGCACACCCCCCTAAAATGGCTGTGCTGACAGCCAGTGCTATAATGTGCTTTTTATTCATGGTAATACTTTCTCATTAAGCTTAGTTATGGCAGGAGAATTGTCTAAGGTACTGTCATCACGAAGGCGCACCATCGCTAATTCAGCATGAGTAATATAATGTTTAAGATCATTAAGTTGACTCACTAATAAGTCTTCAAACTGTGCTGTTACGCGCACCAGAACGGTTTGATAATGCTTTTCTGCCAGCAGCAACTGTTGATCTATTTTGGCGAGTTGCTTAGTCAATAATTGCGGATCACGATCTTTTAGCTCAAGTACATATTGTTGCTGTGCCAGTAAGTTATGTTTAGCGGCTAGCATTTCTGCGGTTAAATAATAATCACCAATGTGCCATATCAACCCACCGGCAACGCGATTGAGTCGCTCTCGTAAAATAGGATAATCTGTATGTTTAGTATCTATAGTCTTAAGTGCAGTTTCTAAGGTTTGATAGCGTTTATAGGCTGACAGCAGGCCTTCTTGCTCACCAATTAAACTATCCTGGCTAAAATAATTCCCCATCAACAGCTTGGCCCGGCTATTAATAATGTTAATATTTTTCAGCTTATTTTGCTCTCTAACCAGCAACTGCTCTGCGAGCTTAAGCTCGCTAGCCGATAAACTTTCTAAAGTGATACTCGGATCTGCATAATAACGCTGAGCCATGGCTAATAATTGAAGCTGCCATGCTGCCAGTTGTAAACGCAAACCTTCCGTTTGCTTAAGCGCTGCAAGGCTACGCTGAAATTCAGAAGAGGCTACTTGGGCATAATTATCAATACCTTTAGGCAAACGTAAGGTAATTTTCCCAACATCTAAAAAGTTTTCACTGTTATTTTCAAGCAGAGACGATAGATAGCCGGGCTTATTCAATCTGCTTAGTTCAGCCGTTAATAAATTTTGCGTGTTACTAAAGTGTTGTATGGCATTTTGATAAGCTGAGTAAGCATGCTCTGCTTTACCTAAGCGCTCTAATGCATAAGCACTCAGCATATAGCCTTCATTAACATAACTTGAAACACTGTCACGCTGCGTCAGTTGCTGCCAAATAGCTAAGGCACTGTTTAAGTCATTTTGGAAATAAGCCACTTTACCCATACCTAACATGGCTGACTCGGTATCCATACCGTTAAGCCTTACCTGCTTAAAGCTTGCCATTGCCTCGTCATAGCGTTTTAAATCGCTATAAATATATGCTTTTGCTAAATAGGACCTGTCTATAATCGCATTGAGTTCATCGTTAAATGACAAGCTATTAATATCCATATTGCCGCGATAAGCCAGATTTGCCAGCTCCTCTTCCTCAGTCGCCGCAGAGACTGACAGCAATGCGAGCGCAGTATCGCTATCTTGTTGCGCTAATGCTTTCATTGCATGATTAAACGCAAGGTAACGATGTTTAATTGAATTCGCTGATATATGCTTTTTGGCCCTAGCCAACTGCTCATCATTTTCTAAGGCAAGCGCAAGCTGAGCAGATAAATAATAAAACTCGTCTGAATATTCAGGGGATAAGTCTTCACCAATCATATCGTGAGCCTGCTGGGCTTTATCAAGATTCCCCTGCTGGTAAAAGCCTTGCATTAAGACAAAGAAGACATAATCACGATATGCGCCTGGCAACTGCTTAGCGGCAGACTGTTGGTTAAAATAACGCGTAAAGATTTCACTGGCATTATCATCAAAATCAAAGTGCAGTACTAAGCCTGCATGTAGCAGCTTTGTTTTTGCACTTAACCTTTCGCCATTGAGTTTGGCATGTTCAAGGGTTGTTAAAGCATGCAGATAATCACCCTGGTGGTAATAAAACTGCGCTTCGCGTTGTAGTATGTTTTGCTCTGGCTCTGCAGCAATGTTATTAGCATAGCTAGCAGGCAAGTAAGTACTGCTCAGTAACGCAACAGCGGCTAATTTAGCCATGCGCATTGCGCGTAGCAAAGGACGAATAGTCATTTTCATAGACACTCCGCTACAGCTTAACCAAGTCAAGTACGGCATAGCTTAGATTTTTAGGTTGCTCTGCACTTAATAAAACCGAGTAAGCCTGGTTATCTTTAGTAAATTTATGTGTTAGTGCCCGTTTAACGGGTAAACCAAAGTTATCCGTACCGGTAATAAAGGCAACCAATTTATGCTCACCAGCTGGCAATACTCCAACATAAAATTTATCTACTCCACCACGCTCTAATGCGGCAGTTTGGCGCGCTGTATATTGCTTGTTAATTAATTCATTATTATCAAGCAACACTTTAAGTTCGCTTATACGAAATGAGTGCCCTGTGTTAACTGCAAAATGTAACGCTAATTGCTGATTTTTGGGGTAAAACAGCTGTGCTTCCAGTTGTGCTATCTCGGCACTGATTATGACAGTATCTTTTTTAAGTTGCTGTAATGTTTTATTGTTTTCTGCGCTAACGGTACCCGCAAACAGCAGTCCCGCCATCATGGCCCAAAAGAGTATAAACTTCATTATATTTCCTTACCTAAGATTGCCAGATTAAAAGTAATAGCCTAGGCCCAGGGTAGCTTGTGGATCTAGAGACCAGCCGTCTGTTATGAAAGCTTTGTGTAAGTTGCCGCGAAGTTCAGCACGTGCTGAAATGTTATCAGATAGCATTATGCGGTAACCTGCACCACCGACAATAGTTTTAAAATTGCTTTCTCTAAACTGAATAATGCCCCCACCACCAATTACATAAATCGATGATTTAGCTCGGAAATTTGAACTCAAGTAAGTATCTTGATGGAGCTTGTAGCCTATGACCAGATCAGCAATAGTCATATCTCCACCTGTTTCAAAGCTCTTGGTATTAAATAGCGAAGCCTCAGTAAACCAGTGATTATTAAAGTGGTAGCCTAACTTTCCCCCGACTCCTAAACCTGTACTGTTATCTATACGGTAATCGTCAACATTAAGTAAACCGCCGACAATGCCCACCTCAAAATCACGGGAATGCATATCTAGTTCTACCGTATCATTTTTAATGACAGGCTCGAGAACACTGGCTGTATTATCTGCAGCAAATACAGTTGTTGAGGCTAAAAAAAGTGAACAGGCTAAAAATCCCGGACGAGTAAACATATAAATCTCCTAAAAAGTCACACACTGTGACTCGGGCATATTAGGCCCGATATTCCATTAACATAGTTATTGCTGGTATTATTAAAATAGTTTATTGGCGGTAATCGCCTTTGATTTTAAAAGAATCAAATATTGAAGAATTGTTGAGGCTTACCTTTTGACCTTCCCGAGTGGTTAATGCGGAAATATCTTGCTCGGCTAACCAGCCCTTTACACCCGAGATAGTTTGCACCTGCAGAAAACCAGCTCGACGGGCAAGGACCTGCAGTTGTTGACCTTTTTCAACAGCATAAAACTGTTGTGCTGCATCAGTGTTACGGTGCAACTCTACGTAATCAGCTTTAACAGTTAATACCATTGGGCTATCTTGCTGTGCATGCACTGCAAAAGAGATTGCCGTCAACAATAAAGCTGGTAGAGTAAAAGAAAGTAAGTTCATAATGGTAACGCCATTTTATTATTCCGTGATGATTTGTTGAACAAATGTAACATTAGAAGTGTTACATTTGGTCGTGCTATTCTGTACCTAATCTATTCTGTACCTAATCAAAATTTAAACCCGCTATACGGTTTTACGGGGGGCAAAATAACATGTTTTGATATTTATTCAAGCTCTCAGAGAAGGAATACGACTCTACAATCAACACCTCTATTGATGAAATAATATAAACTGCTATTTTTTGTATAGACTAGAAATATTAGCGTATTTAATCACGGCCATGCTATGATGAATGATAACAATTTTGATCAACCTGGAGAGAAAATGAATTCACATATTACCAATAGTCAAACCCACAGTCATGGAATTGCTATTAACAAAGTATTAAAAAATACTTATATGCTGTTAGGCATGACCCTGGCTTTTTCTGCTTTAACTGCAACCTTAGCAACGATCATGCAAATCGGTCCCATTGTATCTCTGGTACTGATGCTTGTTGGTTTTGGTTTATTGTTTGTGGTTTCTAAAAATGCCAATTCCAGTAAAGGCCTTTTCTGGGTATTTATGTTCACCGGCGTGATGGGTGCATCATTAGGTAACATGCTTAACCATTATTTAGCAATGGAAAACGGAACCGCGTTAATCATGCAGGCGTTAGGCTCGACCGCAATGATTTTCTTCGCACTTTCAGCTTACGTGCTAACATCGCGTAAAGATTTTTCATTTATGGGCGGCTTTTTAATGGCCGGTATGATTGCCGTTGTTATTGCGATGATCGCCAATATCTTTTTACAAATACCGATAATGCAGGTTGTGATTAGCAGTGTTGTGGTACTGATTATGTCCGGTATGATCCTTTTTGATACCAGCCGTATTATCAATGGTGGTGAGACTAATTACATCAACGCAACCGTCTCTTTATACCTGAACCTGTTTAATCTGTTTATTCATTTATTAACATTGTTAAACATTTTGGATGAGTAATACTTTATAACATGATCGTGCAGTTGGCTCATTTAATAATAAATTTGTAGAAGTGATGCATTTTTATTGGTTCACTTGGGGTGCGGACTTCAGTCCGCATCTTTTGATTTTGTTTAGATAAACTAACAATGCGGACTAAAAAGGGCTCACAGAGTTCTGCCCGCTCATAAACCTGAACTGCCGTTCAATTCGCTCCGCGCCCCAAAACATTAAAATATTAGCTTTAAGAAAAAATCAGCTAAAAATAAATTGTTACACTTAACCTGATGAGTTATCTACATAAGCATATTTTCTAATTTCAACAAAAAACGCACTCAGGTGCGTTTTTTTATTTACAGGTATAAATAATGAAACGTTCTGTTTTTTTCCTGGTTGTTTTAGTTTTTCTCTCTGCCTGCTCTGAGCCTACCACAAAATTATCCCCTCTTATCCAGACACAGCCTATACTCGCCTTTGGAGATAGCCTCACCTTTGGCTACGGTGCGGCCAAAGAGCAAAGTTATCCGGCTCAGTTAAGTACACTAATCAACATTCCGGTGATTAATGCGGGGATCAGTGGCGAATTGAGTGAGCAGGGAGTAAAAAGATTGGAGTCGCTGTTAACATTACATAACCCACAATTGTTACTGTTATGTCACGGGGGAAACGATATCCTGAAAAATCGCGATCTGAATACCATGGCAGGCAATCTAAAAGAGATGGTTAGGTTAGCGCAGCAGAGAGGCATTGCAGTTGTCCTGCTCGCAGTGCCCCGCCCCGGACTTATTTTATCGCCGCTTGAACAATATCAGCAGGTAGCGGATGAAATGCAGATTATCATTGAAAATGAGGTCATTACAGACGTATTACAGCGGCCTAAATACCACCGCGATATGATCCATCCGAACAGCTTAGGCTATCAGGAAATCGCCCGTGCAATCGCCAATCTGTTAGACAAGCACGGCGCAATCAGTTTGTAAGAGAGCGGCGGGTTTCGAGTAGCGAGCATCAAGGCAAGAAGCAAGAAGCAAGAGGTTAGTGGTTAGTGGTTAGTGGTTAGAACTGTAGTTTACTAGCTGTGAGCTTCGGGTTACGAGCTTCCCCACTGTCATTTTATGCTCAGCTTCTAGTCGCAGCTTCAGCCGGATTGTTATTTATATTAATTTTCTGAATCGACTGTGCACGGATGAAACAGAGACCGCTTGTGTAGCAGCGGAGCAAGTTAAAGCAAATCAGGTGGACAGTAGTCATTCCACGCAGTACCTGCCAAAACAATGCGGTTACGATATCCCCTTCCATTTTTTTTGCATTACCCACTCACTTGTTAACCCATCATCTTAGACATTACGTCCTTGTACTGGCTGAGACTAGAGAAACCCAGGTCTGACCTTCTTATGAGGCTAAACTGTGGTAAATAACTTCAGACATCCAGCCCACGACCTCCAAAAATGGATAGGATAGACCTGCGTTAGTTAACTTAACAAGTAATTCACGCTGAAAGCTGATGACTGACAGCTAATGACTTGTGACCAAGAGACAAGCTTCAAATGTGAGAAAAGAGTAGCCATGTTGCTGCCAGAGTCAACCCAGCCACCTTAATGGCTGAATCCCAACTCCTCTGCCGGCTCAACATTACTCGCTCGCCAGGCCGGATAAACGGTAGATAATACACTCATTACAAAAGCAATAACGGTCACAACTACAACCTGACTGTAGATTAACTGGGAGGGTAAAAAATCAATAAAATAGATATCACCTGATAAAAATTTATGGCCGATTAGATTCTCGATAAATTTAATAATATCGGTCAAATTTAATGCCAGATAAATACCAATTAACGCCCCTAAAAGAGAGCCGATTAAGCCATTAAAGGCGCCCTGCACAATAAATATGCCACGGAGCATCCATTTTGAAGCCCCCATGGTTTTTAAAATAGCAATATCGCCTTTTTTTTCATTAACCGCCATCACCAGAGTGGAGACAATATTAAAGCATGCGACCGCGATAACCAGTAATAAAATCACATACATTAATGACTTAACCATCTGAATATCCTGATATAGATATCCCTGGCTGGTGATCCAGCTTTTTATATAGAGATAATCACTGAGACTGTATCCCACATCACGTGCTAATATCTGAGCATTTAAAACATCCTCAACTTTCAGGGCAATACCATTAGCACTTTGCATCCCTAATATTTGTTTAGCATCCTCGATATGCATAAATCCAAGCGCATTATCCAACTGCCCTCCCATCTCAAATAAAGCCGCTAATGTAAGCTTAATTTGCTGCGGTGCCTTCAGGTGCTGCCCCGATGCAGGCGGTAATATCAAAATCAGTGAATCACCAACATTAATGTCAAGTTTCTCCGCAGCACTTTTACCGAGAATGATGGCGTTTTGCCCCTCTTCCAGTAACTCCCAACCGCCACCTTTAATATATTGCTCAACGGCAGTGACATTATTTTCGCTTTCAGGCATTACCGCACGAATCTGCAGCGCCTTCATTTCATTATCTTTCTGTAATAAGCCGTTCAAACTGATATAGGGACTGGCGCCGATAACGCCGGGGTAATCTGCAGCCTGCTGCAGCGAGCGGTTGAGGTTGCGAAAACTGCCATGCACGGTTTCTAATTCCGCGTGAGGGATAACAGCCAGCATCTGCTCACGTAACGCTTTTTCAAAACCATTCATGGTTGATAAACCGACGATTAACACCGCAACACCGAGTGATATACCCAATATGGATGCGATAGAAATAAATGAAACAAACTTATTTTTATGTTTAGCCTGGCTATAACGTAACCCGATAAACAATGCTAAGGGCCGAAACATTATAGATTTCCCTGTAAAACGCCGCTTACCATCTGTTCCTGGCGGGTCAATTTATTGGCCAGCTGCTGATCATGGGTCACCACAACAAAAGCTGTTCCGAGTTCCTCATTAAGGGTTTTAATTAACTGGTAGACACTTTCTGCACTTTTTGCATCCAGGTTCCCTGTCGGTTCATCGGCCAACACCAATTTGGGTTTATTAATTAAAGCCCGTGCGATCGCGACACGTTGTCTTTCTCCGCCGGAAAGCTCAGAGGGGCGGTGTAAAATACGATGTTCCAAGCCAACACGTTTTAACATTGCTTCTGACCTTTTTTTCGCGGTTTTAATGCTCTCGCCTGCAATTAGTAGCGGCATGGCGACATTTTCCAGGGCATTAAACTCAGAGAGAAGATGATGAAACTGGTATACAAAACCTAAACTTTTATTACGCCACTCTGCCTGCTGGTTGGCTGATAATTGATGAATATTTTTACCTTTATAAAATACAGCCCCCTGAGTGGGAGTATCAAGCGCCCCCAAGAGATGCAATAAAGTACTTTTTCCGGAGCCGGAACTGCCGACAATAGCTAATAATTCACCACTGTGCACCGCCAAATCCACATTATGTAAAACCGGCGTGGTTAATTTACCCTCACGGTAAACTTTACTTAAATTACGACAGACTAATATCTCTTTATTCATATCTTAATGACTCTACTGGGCTCACTTTTCCAGCGCGATATGCCGGATACAAGGTAGCAATTAAACTTAATAACATGGCACCGAACATGATCACAACAATCTGTGTCGGCTCATATAAAACAGGTAATAAACGGCTGCCGCCAGACGCATTGGAGAGCAGGTTAAGCCCTAAAAAAGATAAGATTTCATTAATGTTGTAACTCACTAATAAACCTAACAGGGTACCGATAAAAGCGCCCGCAATACCGCTCCAGGCTCCTTGAATAATAAAAATAAGATTAAGTGTTGTGCCTTTAATGCCGAGCGTTTTCAAAATAGCCACTTCAGCATTTTTATCATTCACCACCATCACCGACGCAGACAGTATGTTAAATGCAGCAACGGAAATAATTAAACACAACAATAGCCAAATCATATTTTTTTCCATTTTAACTGCGGCAAATAATTCACCGTGAGTTTGCCGCCAGTCCTGCACGGTTTGCCCCTCTGCCAATTTCGGCACTTCCCAGGACTGCACATCAAAGGGATCGTCAAAATAAAGCCTTAATCCTGTCACCTGAGCCGGGTTAATTCTGATTAATCGCGCTGCATCTTGTGCATGTAATAAAACCAGCTGCTTATCAACATCAGAGCCAACGTCAAACAGACCAACCACAGTAAAATTGCGCTGACTGGGAATCCGCCCTAAGGGAGTAAAGCGGCTGCCGCGGGCAGAGATAATTCTAACCTTATCCCCCAGAGTTGCACCCAATTGACGCGCTAAACTTTGTCCGATAATAACGTTATATTGGCCGGCGATTAATGAACTTAATTGACCGCGATGAATCTTGTCTTTAACCACCTCGCTTGCATACAGCTCAGGTATAATGCCTTCAAGCTGCACACCCTGCAGACCTTTATTGCCCTGAATAATGGCTTCACTGCGCACTACGGGCTCAACTGTTTTAACCAGTGCGATATTTACTAATCCGGGTACCTGCGCTTGCCAGTCATCCATTACCTGCTCTTCATTACTGATAATGGCATGCGGAACCGCCCCTAAAATCCGCATTTTCAGTTCATTCTCAAAACCATTCATAACAGATAATACAGTGATCAGTGCCAGCACACCCAGAGTAATGCCGCCCGTTGAAAACAGAGATACAAATGAGACAAATTTATTGTTACGCTTTGATTTGGTATAGCGTAATCCGATAAATACACTGAGGGGGTAGAACATACATTCCTTTAGTATATGAAGTGTTATCCGGGCATAAAATTAAAGCTCAACAAGCCCCAAAAAAACACCTAACACGTTGATTAAAAATTATTATTATACTCAAACCACTTGAATATAAACATTCTAAAGTATCTGCGCAGATCAAGATACTGAAAATTCTTTAAATTAAAGCGATTACCTTAATCTACTTCTATACCCATGTTACTTCAAAATGCTTTGTCAGGCACGAGCTTGGAAATCAGAGCAAGGCGCAACATGAGCACCTTTCGCGAGATTAACGTTGTTAATCCACTATCGGTAAGTGTAAATGCAAGCATTTACACCTTAAATGGATATTCCCTTTTCGATTGCTGCAACGCAGCACTGGTTTTCGAGCTAGCGCCCCGTAGGGCAAGGGAAATTGCACCAATCTGCTTTGAATAACTAGACTTCAATTTTATGTCTAGGATCTCGGCACAATTGACCTTGCTGACTTTGCATCTTGAAGTATCATGGGTATACATCCAGCTGGGGGATCAATAGAGAGACGATACAACATTCGAAGTTCGTTGCATATTTACTGTAAACAGTTGAAAATAGTTGGGTAGCTCTACTAATAAAAATAACGGAAAACACATTCACATGACTCAAAAAGCATTATTACCTATTCCCTTATTAAAGAAAAAAACCGATCGTTTAACATTCGGTAATTTACCCGGCAGCAGCCAGGCACTGGCTATTAGTGAATGTGCAAAGCAGCAAACATCGCCCCTGATTTTAATCGTTAATGATACCCCAAGCGCTTTAAAGTTAAGGCAGGAACTTGAGTTTTTCGTTGAAGAAAACCTTGAGCTGGTCACCTTTCCTGACTGGGAAACATTACCCTACGATAACTTTTCGCCCCATCAGGATATTATTTCAACCCGGATTGAAACATTATATAAATTACCTAATCTGAAAAAAGCGATTTTAATTGTCCCGATCAGTACACTTTTATTACGTATCGCACCACCAGCTTATCTGAAACAGCACACCCTGATCATCAAAAAACAGGAAAAAATAGAATTACAAACGTTACGTGCGGAGCTGGAAGAAGCTGGTTATTACGCAGTCGATCAGGTTATGGAACATGGCGAGTTCTGCGCACGCGGATCGTTATTAGATATTTACCCTATGGGCAGTGATACCCCCTACCGTATTGACTTCTTTGATGATGAAATTGACTCGATTCGTCCCTTTGACAGTGAAAGCCAACGCTCTTTAAAAACAATTGATGAGATAAAATTACTGCCTGCCCATGAGTTTGCCACGGATCAGGATGCAATTAAACGTTTTAAAATCCAGTTTGCCAATAAGTTCACTTCACCATTATCAACCGGTAAAGAATCTATTTTTCAGGAAATCAGTCAGCATAATCTGCCTGCGGGTATTGAATATTATCTGCCCCTGTTTTTCGATCAAACCGCCAGTTTATTTGAGTATTTTCCCAAAGACTCCCGACTGGCCATTGTCGGTGATATCAATCAGGCCACCATCGATTTCTGGCAGACACTGTCAACACGTTATCAGGAAAAATCGGTCGATCTGTTCCGTCCTTTATTGCCTCCTGAAGAATTATACCTGCGTCATGAGCAGTGTTTTGAACAGATAAATCAGTGGCCGCGTTTTTATCTACAGGAACAAGCTGTTGAGCAGGAAAAAGCCGGCAGGCAGAACTTAGCACTGCAGCAACTGCCGAATGTGCAGATCGAACATAAAAAAAATGAACCTTTACAGCAGCTGCAGCAATTTATTAAAAATTTTGCCGGTAAAATTTTGTTCAGTGTTGAATCCTCCGGGCGCAAAGAATCTTTAATAGAGTTACTCGCACCATTAAAAATTTCCCTGAGTGAATTTGCCGGTCTGAGTGCATTTATCGCCGGTAAAAAACAGATTGGCGTCACCATCAGCCAGGTTGAAAACAGCTTTATCTTAAGCGATGCGGCGGTTGCCTTTATTACCGAAAATGAATTATTAGGTCATAAGGTAACCCAGCGACGCCGACGCAAAGAGAGTAGTGATGAAAACTACAGCTCTGAGCATATCGTGCGTAATTTGGCGGAGCTAAAAATAGGCCAGCCGGTTGTCCATATTGATCATGGTGTCGGTAAATATTTAGGCTTGGAAACCATAGAAACCGCCGGCAATTTAACCGAATTCGTAAAACTTGAATATCTGCGTGGTGATAAACTCTATGTGCCGGTCAGCTCCCTGCATCTGATCAGCCGTTACAGCGGTCACGATGTTGATAACGCTCCGATTAACAAATTAGGCACGGAAACCTGGCAAAAAGCTAAAAAACGGGCTGCAGAAAAAGTGCGCGATGTCGCAGCTGAATTGCTTGAAGTCTATGCCCAACGCGCTGCAAAAGTGGGCTATCAATATAAGCTTAATAAAGCGCATTACGCCATGTTCAGCAATGATTTTCCCTTTGAAGAAACCCATGACCAGGCCCTCTCCATTAATGCGGTGTTATCTGATATGTGCTCTTCACAACCGATGGACAGACTGGTTTGCGGTGATGTCGGCTTTGGTAAAACCGAGGTTGCGATGCGTGCCGCTTTTTTAGCAACGGATAATTTACGTCAGGTTGCCCTGCTGGTGCCCACCACATTGCTTGCGCAGCAGCATTATGAAAACTTCAAGGACCGCTTTGCCAACTGGCCGGTGCGGATTGAAACCTTATCACGCTTTAAAACGGCGAAAGAGCAGAAAAAAATTCTTGACGAGGCTAATCAGGGAAAAATTGATATCCTTATCGGTACTCACAAGCTCCTTAATAGTGATGTGAAATTTGCAGATTTGGGCTTGCTGATTATTGACGAAGAGCACCGCTTCGGGGTGCGCCAGAAAGAAAAAATTAAAGCGCTGCGTGCACAGATTGATATCTTAACCCTGACCGCAACGCCGATTCCAAGAACATTAAATATGTCGATGAACGGCATGCGGGATCTTTCCATTATCGCAACCCCGCCGGCAAAACGCTTAGCGGTAAAAACCTTTGTTGAGCAAAAAACAGATCGCCTGGTAAGCGATGCCATCACCCGCGAAATTATGCGCGGCGGGCAGGTTTACTTTTTGCATAATGATGTCGCCACCATCGAAAAAGCTGCTTTTGATATACAGCAGCTTTTACCCATGGCGAAAATATCCGTGGCGCACGGTCAGATGAATGAGCATCAGCTTGAGCAGATTATGACTGATTTTTATCATCAGCGGCAAAACGTTTTAGTCTGTACCACCATTATTGAAACCGGGATTGATATTCCCAGTGCCAATACTATTATCATCAACCGCGCTGACCATCTTGGCCTTGCCCAGTTGCACCAATTGCGCGGACGGGTCGGTCGCTCCCATCACCAGGCTTATGCCTATCTTCTCACCCCGCAGCCAAAACTGATGACCAAAGATGCGCAGAAACGTTTACAGGCAATTGCCGCATTAGATACATTAGGCGCCGGTTTTACCCTGGCGACACACGACTTGGAGATCCGTGGCGCCGGCGAATTATTAGGTGATGAACAGTCCGGGCAGATCGCCAGCATTGGTTACAATCTGTATATGGAGATGTTAAATCAGGCCGTTAATGCATTACAAAATGGTCAGGAGCCGACATTAGAACATCTGCTCGCCAGCCAGGCAGAAGTTGAACTGCGCATTCCGGCATTGATTCCCGATGATTACATTCATGATGTTAATATGCGTTTATCTTTGTACAAACGTATTGCCAACAGCAGCAATAAACTGGCATTAAAAGAGATTCAGGTTGAACTGATAGATCGCTTCGGTTTATTACCGGCGGCGACTAAAAACCTTATCCAGTTAACTGAAATAAAACAGCAGTGCACGCCCTTAGGTATTAAACGTTTAGAAGCGCACGCAAATGGTGGTAATATTTTATTTACGGAAAACACCCCGGTAGATCCGATGTTCCTGGTCTCTTTACTGCAGACACAAGGGAATATTTTTAAACTTGAGGGGCCGACCAAACTTAAATTTAGCTGTGATCTGCCTGATAACCGCCAGCGCATCAACTGGATCACGCAATTATTAAAAAGTTTTGCAGATAATTTAATAAAAACAAAAGGATAATAAATTGATTAATAAATTTTTATTACCGGCCATTTTGCTGTGCTGCAGTTTTTCCAGCGCTGCGGAAGAGCGCTGGTTCGAAGTCGAAGTACTGCTTGTTAAACGTAATATCAACATTGATCAGCTTGGTGAAAAATTATCTGATCAAGCGCTTGTTGTAAACACCGACAGCAGCATCTCCATGTTAAAAGCAGATCCCGCCGGTACAACAAATCCCGTTGTTATTACCAGCCGGGAGTTTGACGGCAATGCTAATAATTTTAAATTACTGGACAGCTCTCACTTACAACTCACTGAACAACGTAAAAAATTAGCAGCGCATGCCGCCTATAGTCCGGTTTTACATATGGCCTGGCAGATGCCGGTTACAAGCGCCAATATCGCCAAACCTATCCATCTTTTTGCGGGCGACAATCTGGAAATAGCATCCCCATCAGGTAATAAATGGGCAATCGACGGTAATTTCAAAATATATTTAGACCATTATCTGTTTATCGACAGCCAGTTAATTGTCCGCCAAAAAACCATTCAGGCACCAGTCAAAGTACAAGCGGCAGGTCTTGACGATTTACCTGTGGTTGACCGCCAAAACGGCGTAGAGATCATTGCTCCCAATGCCGAGCCCGCGATGTTTGACAACAGCCCGCAGGTGGTTATCAAAGAGACTTTGTTTGATCAACAACGCCGTTTAAAAAGTGAAGAGATCCATTATCTGGACCATCCATTGATGGGTATTATTGTACAGATAAGAAAAATTGCAGGCAGTTAAATTCCTTAGAAAAACCTGTCAGGCTAAACCTTAGACTGACAGATTATTACTTAACCTCAACTCTGGATAGTGGGCATTATAATAGATGAAGTTATCTTTTTTGACTCATGTAGAGCTCAATGCCGGGATTTTCGTTCCTTTCAAGGCAAGGTTGTGAAGTAATAGCCGGCTATTACAAGCAAACTTAACGC
>NZ_JBFGZY010000061.1:0-21404 GCF_041586535.1 Psychromonas sp.
GCTAGCTAGACATAAAACTACGTTTTAGTCTTTGTTATTGATTTTGTAATTAGAACAACTAGTTACTGCAATCAATGCCTTGCTTTCATCCATTTTTCCTACGCCTAAATAGATCATCTAATTAACGGAATTGGTATAACTAACTTGTCCAATAATAGAGAGATGAAATGAAAATAACATTACCTGAATATGGCAATGCACATATATTAGTGGTTGGCGATGTCATGTTAGATCGATACTGGCATGGCCCAACCAGTCGTATATCTCCAGAAGCACCGGTGCCAGTGGTTAAAGTTGAGCATATAGAAGAGCGCCCGGGCGGGGCAGCCAATGTGGCATTAAACGTTGCCGCACTGGGGGCTAAAGTAAACTTAATCGGTTTAGTCGGGGCTGATGAAGCGGCCAATATATTAGCAAAAAATCTCGAAACTGTGCATGTGAATAATAATTTTGTAACGGTACCCAACTTTCCTACCATTACTAAGTTACGCGTACTAAGCCGTCATCAGCAACTGTTGCGTTTGGACTTTGAAGAGGGGTTTCACGGAATAGACAGCAGTGAAATTCTGCAAAAAATGGACAACAGCCTGAGGACTCAGGAAAGCGTTGTTATTTTCTCGGATTATAATAAAGGCTCGTTAACCGATGTGCAGGCAATGATTCAGCTGGCTAAAAAATATAATTCAGTTGTACTGGTTGATCCGAAAGGTTGTGATTTTGAAAAATATCGCGGAGCAACCCTGCTAACGCCAAACCTTGCTGAATTTGAAGCTGTTGTTGGCAAGTGTCACTCCGAGGGCGAGTTGATTGAGCGTGGTTTGGCATTAATAAAACAGTTTGATTTAAAAGCGTTACTGGTAACGCGTAGTGAGCATGGCATGACCTTAATCCGGGAGGGGCAGGAGCCATTCCATCTGCCGACACAGGCGCAGGAGGTATATGACGTTACCGGTGCCGGTGATACGGTTATTTCGGTGCTGGCCTCTTCCTTGGCAGCAGGTAGTTCATTTGAGCATGCCTGTACATTGGCGAATGCTGCCGCAGGGGTAGTAGTTGGTAAAATAGGTACTTCCACGGTTAATACCATTGAACTTGCCAATGCGGTTTATAGCCAGCAGGAGATCGGCTTCGGCGTGCTTTCTGAAGAACAGCTGAAACTCGCGGTGAAGCTTGCGCAGCACCGGGGAGAAAAAGTGGTGATGACCAATGGCTGCTTTGATATTCTTCATGCCGGTCATGTTTCCTATCTGAATACTGCCCGAGAACAGGGGGATCGTTTAATTGTTGCGGTTAACAGTGACCAGTCGGTACGCTCTTTAAAAGGATCTGGCCGTCCGGTCAATCCAGCGGATCGCCGTATGGCTGTTTTAGCGGGATTAGGTGCGGTGGACTGGGTAGTCGAATTTACTGAAGAAACTCCGCAACGTTTGATCGCCGAGATTTTACCGGATCTGTTAGTTAAGGGCGGGGATTATAAGCCCGAACAGATTGCCGGCGGCGCCGAAGTGATTGCCAATGGTGGTGAAGTGCGGGTTTTACAGTTTGAAGAAGGCTGTTCAACTTCTGAAATTATTAAAACCATTCGTAACGAAGCTTAAAGCACTGCGTTTTGCTGATAAGAAAAAAGGGAAGCGATAAGCTTCCCTTTTTTCTACAATTCATAAAACCTACGTTAACTGGTTAAGATACTGGGCGAATTTCCGTTAAACCGTTAGAAATATCGCTGATATCCTGCTCTGATAATGTACCGGCAAAGAATTTTAGCTGCAGCATATTGATGATGTAATCGTAACGCGCATTAGCCAGCTGATTTTCAGACTCATATAATGCACGCGTTGCATCCAGTACATCAACGATAGTGCGCGTGCCGACTTCAAAACCAGCTTCTGTGGCATCCAGCGCACTGCGTGAGGAGACTACCGCCTGCTCATAGGCGCGAATGGAGCTGATGGATGCGCTGACATTGTTATAACCGCTATTGACCTGTGCTTCTGTATTGCGGAATGTCTCCACTAAATCTTCACTGGCGTAAACATAATTATACTGTGCCTGTTTAACCAGAGAAGTGATATTGCCGCCCGTGTAGAGCGGGACGCTTAAGCTTATGCCAATGCTGCCGTTGCTGAGGTTGGTATCGCTGGAGGAGCTGTCTCTATAATCAGTATTGTTATAACCTAAACCAGCGGTGAAATCCAGCGTCGGTTGATGCCCGGCCTGAGCCCGGTCGATCTCCATTTTAGCCAACTCTTTAGCGATACGTTTGGTATGTAATCCTAAGTTGTACTCTAATGCTTTATTGCGCCAAAAGGTCACACCGCCTTCAAGTTTCGAAGCGCTGAATGTGGCTGTATTTAAATAAGAGACTTTTAGCACATCATTGCCGGTTAATTCGCGCAACGCATAATAGGTATTAGCGAGCGCGTTTTCCGCGATGATTTCATCCGCGCTGGTGCGGTCATATTCCGCCTGCGCCTCATGCACATCGGTGATCGCAATTAAGCCTACTTCAAAACGTTGCTTAGTCTGTTCCAGCTGACGTTCTACAGCACGTTTATTGGCTTTAACTGATTTCACGGACTCGTCTGCCCGTAATACATTAAAGTAGGCCGTTGCGGTTCTGAGCAATAAATCCTGAGCTGCCTGACCATAAATTGCCGCGTATTGGGTCGCTTGTTTCTCTGCAATATCCAGCAGTTGCCAGTTTGCACCATTGTAAATTGATTGGCTTAGTCCAAGGTCGGCACCGTAATTTGTGTTGGTATAATCGTTATCATTATAACTGCTGTAAGTTGCATCCAGACCAAAGCCGATTTGTGGTAATAGCGCCGCTTTGCTTTCAGTTATTTTTTCCAGGTATATATCGTACTGAGCTTTACTTTTGAGGATAACGGGATCTTTGATTTTGGCTGTTTGGTATACCTGCAATAAGGTATCAGCTAAAGCGGAATAACTGAAGCTGCTCAGTGCAAACAAAGTTGCGAGTGATATTTGTTTTAAAGTCATGTCAAAGAGTCCTGTAACGGATTAAAAAAACAAGAGATAATATGAAGTTACATAGTATAACTTAAGTGTATTATAAAAAAGTGATGTAATAGGTTTATTTAAGGAAGGGCAGTGCCAAATGAGTGAAAAAGCGAATATAACAAGCGAAGATCCACTTGAATATGATCACAGTGATGTTGAAATTTTAAATAAGGAGCCGTTATATAAAGGTTTTTTTGAATGCAATTTATATACATTAAAACATAAATTATTCTCAGGCGGCTGGAGTCCGGAAATAAAACTGGAGTTTTTCGAGCGTGGTCATGCTGCGGTTTTATTACCCTATGATGTAAAAAATGATGCAGTGGTGTTGATCGAGCAGTTCCGTTTTGGTGCTGTGGGGGCGGGAAAGTCTCCATGGTTATTAGAGTTAGTTGCAGGCATGATCGAACAGGACGAAATTGCGGAAGATGTGGCAAAACGTGAAGCACTTGAAGAAGCCGGCTTAACGGTAAATTCCTGCCAGTTTATGCTTAATTATTTAGTCAGTCCGGGCGGAACAACGGAGCAGATAGATCTGTTTATCGCTAATGTAGACAGCAGTAATGTTGGCGGATTATATGGTTTGGAGCATGAAGGTGAAGATATTCGCGTGCATGTGGTTCCCAGAGAGACTGCTTATCAATGGGTCAAAGAGGGTAAAATATACAATGCAGCAACGGTTATCGCCCTGCAGTGGCTGGAGCTGAATAAAGATAACTTATCTATTTAACCTCATTTCTGGATAATGGTGCTGTCGCGATTTGCTTATCCAGAATTGAGGTTATTTAAATATACTGCGCTATTTTCCGCTGAAAATGTCCTGCATCTTCAAGGAGTTTGGCTATAGATCTCAAATTTAAGGGATAGATCGACTATTATCGACATTTTTCAGTGTTTTTGTTCAAAACCTGTCTAAGCAGGTGATAAAATCATCCGCTTAGATAATGGTAGCCCACTGCAAGTGCAAAGTATGATCAGCAACAACGATTACAATATCAACTCACCTAATAATGAAAGTTATGGATACACAAGTGACAGAATTACAACCAGATCAGCAGGGCTGTTTACAGCTTTTGCAAATTACCGATACCCACCTTTTTTCAGATAGAAACAGGGACCTGCTGGGTATTAAAACGGTAGAAAGTTATGAGGCTGTGATTGAGCACGCTGCCCGGTATTCATCTGCTTGTCAGGCTGTTTTATCAACAGGCGATCTGTCTCAGGATCATTCCCGACAATCTTACCTTGATTTTACCGAGCAGATAAAAAAGTTGGATCTGCCATGTTACTGGCTGCCGGGTAATCATGATATGCAGTCAGTGATGATGCCCAGTTTATTGCAGCAGGGGTTAATACAGGCCCGGCAAATTGTCAGCGATTTCTGGCAAATTATACTATTAGACTCACAAGTTGAAGGTGTGCCTCATGGTTTTTTAAGCGAGCAGCAACAGTTGTTTTTACAACAGGCTTTAGGCGAATATCCGGATAAGTATGTGCTGATTTGTGTTCATCACCATATTTTACCCGTTAATTCGGCATGGTTAGATCAGCATATCTTAAAAAACCACGGCACATTTTTAGAACTGATCCGGCCGTTTCCCAATGTACGTGCAGTTTTATCCGGACATGTGCATCAGGCATTCGACGTTGAGAAAAATAATGTGCGCTTTTTAACCAGTCCATCGACCTGCGTGCAGTTTAAGCCAAATTGTGATGATTTTGCTGTTGATGATCGGGCTCCCGGTTACCGTTATTTAGCATTAAATAAAGACGGCACTATCAATACGAAAGTTGAGCGTCTGGCAGATGGTTTATTTACCGCGGGTAAAGATGCAAAAGGTTACTGATGGCAAAGGTTTTATTATCATTACATGGATTTCATAGCTCCCCGGGTTCGTTAAAAGCGCAGCAGATGGACTCCTATCTGGCTGAACACTATCCTGAAATAACCTTTCTCTGCCCGCAGCTTCCCTGCCTGCCAAAGCAAATGTGGGAAGTGATCGAGTCGGTTTTTGCACAATATTCCGGTGCAGAAATTGCCGTCATGGGCAGTTCATTGGGTGGCTATTTAGCGGCAAAGGCGGGAGAGCAATATGGTGTTAAGGTCGTTTTGATCAATCCGGCGGTGTTTCCTTACCGTTTACTGGAGCAATATGCAGGAACGCAGATTCACCCTTATACACAAGAATCTTATCAGATAAATGAAAACTATCTGCAGCAGTTAACCGCATTAGATACAAAATCTCAGAGTAACCCGGAAAAATGCTGGCTGTTATTACAAAAACAAGATGAAGTTTTAAACTACCGGGAAGCCCTGAATAAATACCAGCGCTGTAAAATAACCTGTGAAGAAGGCGGAGACCATAGTTTTATTGGTTTTGAGCGTTTCTTACCTGCTATCATTGCGTTTTTATTTTAGTTCTTTTGCTATTATTCATTCTTTAAAATAATTCCTTCCGTTTTTTCACTATAGGTAGATCCATGAGCGACCAATATAATTCAGATTCCATTGAGGTTTTAAACGGTCTTGATCCCGTTCGCCACCGCCCGGGAATGTATACCGAAACATCACGTCCGAATCATCTTGGTCAAGAGGTCATCGACAATAGTGTCGATGAGGCATTAGCTGGCTACGCGACGACAATTCAGGTTATTTTGCATAAGGATCAGTCATTAGAGGTGATTGATGACGGGCGCGGTATGCCCGTAGATATTCATCCTGAAGAACGAATTTCAGGGGTGGAGCTTATTTTCTGTAAATTACACGCCGGCGGTAAGTTTTCCGGAAAAAATTACGAAATATCCGGCGGTCTGCACGGTGTGGGGATCTCTGTTGTTAATGCGTTATCAAAACGTGTTGAGGTGACTATCCGCCGTGATGCAAAAATCTATGAAATTGCTTTTGAAAATGGTGAAAAAGTAGAAGAGCTGCATGTTACAGGCGCATGCGGAAAACGTAATACCGGCACCACTGTGCATTTTTATCCCGACCCGAGTTATTTTGATAGTCCACGATTTTCTGTGTCGCGTTTACTGCATCTGTTAAAAGCGAAGGCGGTATTGTGCCCCGGTCTTACCATCAAATTTAAAGACAAGGTTAATCAAAGTGATTATCAGTGGTGTTATCAGGATGGTTTAAATGACTACCTGTTAGAGGCGGTGACAGGCAATGAGTTGCTGCCGTCATTACCTTTTGTCGGTAAGTTTTCAGCAAAAAGTGAAACAGCAGACTGGGCGGTTGTCTGGTTACCTGAGGGCGGTCCTTCAATTTCAGAAAGTTATGTAAATTTAATACCCACACTGCAGGGCGGGACGCACGTCAATGGTTTCAGGCAGGGACTGCTTGATGCGATGCGGGAATTCTGTGATATCCGCAATCTTTTGCCGCGCGGCCTTAAATTAAGCCCGGAAGATATTTGGGATAAATGTGCCTATATTCTTTCGGTCAAAATCAAAGAGCCGCAGTTTGCCGGGCAGACCAAAGAACGCTTATCATCGCGTCAGTGTGCGGCTTTTGTTTCCGGTGTGGTCAAAGATGCTTTTAGTTTATGGCTTAATGCCCATGTTAATGAGGCTGAGTTACTGGCTGAATTCTGTATTGATAATGCCCAGACGCGTACCCGTAAAAGCAAAAAAATTGCCCGTAAAAAAATCACCCAGGGGCCAGCACTTCCGGGTAAGTTAACCGATTGTTCAACGCAGGATCCAAAGCGGGGAGAGCTTTTTTTAGTGGAAGGTGATTCAGCCGGCGGCTCGGCAAAACAAGCTCGGGATCGGGAGTTTCAGGCGATCATGCCGTTACGGGGAAAAATTAAAAATACCTGGGAAGACGATTCTGACATCATTTTAAATTCTGAAGAGATCCATAATATTTCCGTGGCGATAGGGATTGATCCCGCTTCGAAAGATCTGTCCGGCCTACGTTATGGAAAAATCTGTATCCTGGCCGATGCTGACTCTGACGGTCTGCATATTGCGACGCTTATCTGCGCGCTGTTTGTCCGTCATTTCCGCGCTGTCGTGGATGCCGGGCACTTTTTTGTGGCGATGCCGCCGTTATACCGAATCGATATCGGCAAAGAGGTTTATTATGCTCTGGATGAGTCAGAAAAAGAGGGCGTTTTAGACCGTATCGAAGCGGAGAAAAAACGCGGTAAAGTCAATGTGCAGCGCTTTAAGGGTTTGGGTGAAATGAACCCCTTACAACTGCGAGAAACCACCATGGATCCGAATACCCGCCGCTTAGTACAGTTAACTTCTGAAGGTGCGGAGGAGATGCTGGAGATGATGGATATGCTGCTCGCTAAAAAGCGTGCCGGAGATAGGAAAACCTGGCTTGAAGACAGTGGTGATATGGCCTCTATTGATTAATGTTGTATAAAGCATAAACGGTAATGAGACATAAACAATGGCATATCTCTTCCTGA
Source organism: Psychromonas sp. (assembly GCF_041586535.1). GTDB lineage: Bacteria > Pseudomonadota > Gammaproteobacteria > Enterobacterales > Psychromonadaceae > Psychromonas. The sequence goes on from NZ_JBFGZY010000061.1 coordinate 7,452, forward strand.
GTATGTGCCTGCTCAGATTTTCTCTGACAGTTACTTATTTTTTTACTGTATCTGTCAGTTAATATTTGATATAAATTTTTTCTGTTCAAATCACTTTATCATCAATTCAAGTTGCTGATTTTGTTCGTCCGCAGCATTTCTTACCTTGATAAGTTCGAGTATTGTTATAGCATTCGTCCAGATCTTTTTGTAACTCCTCCATATCTGCATACAGTTTTTCCTAAAAGTGATTTGTAAAACTCCTTCAACATCGTTTGTAGAAGTGTTCACAGGGCGAAGTATCAGTTAATCGATGCACAATTAATGTAAGGTTTATCAGGGCTGTTTATCTTTCGAGATTGAATTTGCAGCAGTTTGTAGATTCTTTCTACAAGGCAGAGCTTATGTGGACTCCCCCTTTGTCAACAATAATAATTCACGAAAGCTAAATCGGACCTGACAATATAAAAATAACGAACGCAAACTTTGAAAATTGACTTTACCTTTGAATGATAATCGTTATCATATAGGTCTCTTTTTCAATCTAACTTTGGATAATAATTGGCGTGGTTTTCTTAAACAAAAGTTTAATGTGCTTAGCCCTAATGAGTTGCACCAGTTACAGTTTGGCAACCAGTGTAGAGCAGCTACAAAAGCACAGTCTCACCGACCAGTCTGATAATATACAGGCGCAACTTAAGATTAATGATATTGATGATCAAAAAACTGCATTAATTGTAGAAGTGAAGACATTGCAGGATGAAGCGCAAAGTCTGGAGTTATACAACCAATATTTGGACCGTTTATTAACTGATCAGGATAACGAAAAAGCCTCTTTAATAACTCAAATTAATAGCGTTAAGCACACTCGTCAGGGGTTAGTGCCTTTGATGGTGCGCATGTTAGACAATCTTGAACAATTTATTAATCTGGATTCACCATTATTGGCACAGGAACGGCAAGATCGTCTTGCTCGGCTGAAAACGATGATGGCTAAAGCGGATGTCAGTGAAGCTGAAAAGTTCCGTCGTTTATTAGAGTCTTATCATATAGAAACAGAATACGGCAGCAAAATGGGCGAATATCAAGCGCCTTTGCGTATTAATGGCATTGAACGAACAGTTAATTATTTCTACCTCGGTCGGGTTGTTTTTGCCGCTGTTTCACTTGATGGAAAAAATGTTTGGGCATGGGATAGGGCTGGCAATCAATGGCGTGAGATTGATGCTTCCTATGCTGCTGATATTGAAAAAGCGATAGGCATTGCTAAAAAGAGCGATATCCCGGCACTGTTAAGGCTACCTTTATTAAGTGAGGCCAAGTAATGAAATTATTGATGACTCTAATGGGTACGTTATTGACCTTTTTCGCTTTAACAAATACAGCGCAAGCCAATAACTTGGATGATTTACTACAAAAAGTAAAATCAGAGCAACAACAAAACCATCATAAAAATGTATTACGTAACGATGATTTTTCCAAGGATCTACAGTACTGGCAAGACAAACTGGCGTCTGCACAAGCACGATTAAATTTAGCAAAAACTCAGGCAGGCGAAAAAGGTGCCCTTTTTGAAGATAACGAGCAAACACTCACTTCACTTGAAACAGAGTTAGATCTTGCTAAAGGTAATCTCGGCGAACTGTTTGGCGTGGTACGCCAAATTTCGGGAGAGTTTGCCGATTCGCTTAAAGGCTCAGTGATTTCAGCGCAATACCCACAGCGAGATGTTTTTATCGACAGCTTAGCTGAGCGAAAAGCCTTACCTTCATTATCAGAGCTGGAGCAGTTATGGTTTATTATGCAACAGGAAATGACGGCATCAAGCAAGGTCACGACATTTAACACTAAAGTACTAAATGCTTCGGGTGTTGTATCTGAAAAAGAGGTCACGCGGGTGGGCGCGTTTAACCTTATCGCTGATAAGCAATATATGGTTATTAATCCTGAGTCTAACTTACTGCAACCTTTGTCACGTCCTGTGCCGATTAATGTGCAGCGTACTTTAAATAATTGGCTTGATGATAGTGTACAAGTTAATCCTTTTTATTTTGATCCTGCCAAAGGTGATTTGTTAACCATTTTATCACATACACCGACTTGGACAGAGCGCATCAAGCAGGGGGGCAGCATAGGCTATTTGATTATTGGTGTGCTGTTCTTTGGTCTGCTTATTGCGGCGCTTCGTTTTATAACCTTAGGTAAAGAATCAATTAAAATAAAACAGCAGCTAAAACAGCTTGAAGCTAACCCTAATAATGCATTAGGCCGGATCTTTGCTATTTATCAAACTAATAAAAATCAAACCACACAAGTGCTGGAATTGAAACTCGAAGAAGCGGTATTAAGAGAAGTACCAAGATTAGAGCGTGGCTCAAGCGTATTGAAGATATTAGCGGCTATTGCACCTATGATGGGGCTGTTAGGCACAGTCACCGGCATGATCGGGACTTTTCAGTCAATCACCTTGTTTGGTACCGGGGACCCTAAATTGATGGCAGGTGGTATTTCAATGGCGTTGATTACGACCGTTATGGGGCTGGTTGCAGCATTACCATTATTACTGATTCACAGCTTATTACATAGCAGAGCAGGTAGCCTGATAAATATTATCGAATTGCAAAGTTCAGGTTTGATTGCGCAGCAGGCTGAAGCTGAAGTTAACCAACAAATGCAGGCCATAGCTAAACACCCGCTTGCCGCTAAAAGGTCAGTAAACAAATTGGAAACGCATGATCTGGTTATTTGAAAAACTGCATCTCGTTCACCTTTTTATTGCTGGCGGTGGCCCGGTACTTTGGTGGATTGCTATTTTGTTAATGGTGCTTTGGGCATTGATAGTTGAACGCCTTTATTACCTCTTGGTTTTATTTCCTCACTATCACAAAAGATTAGTCACAGCTTGGATGAATCGAATGGATAAGCAGTCGTGGTGTGCATTACAAATACGCCAGACCTGGCTTGCCCAGGCGGAGATGAAATTAAAACAGAATATGGCTTTTCTAAACGTCTTAATAAAAATGTTTCCGTTACTTGGCTTACTGGGTACGGTCAGTGGCATGGTGCAAGTTTTTGATGTGGTTGCAGTATACGGTACGGGAAATCCACGCTTACTGGCATCGGGAATATCCCTGGCGACTATTCCTACTATGGCAGGACTTGTTTGTGCCTTATCCGGTTTGTTTATTTATTCGCGTCTGGAAAGTAGGCGTAAATTATTATTATCAGGTCTGGCTTTACAGCTGGCTAACGATAACGACTGTAAAGAGGTTATCCGATGAGAAGAAGACGTATTAGAGCAGAAGATGATACTCAAATCGATATGACCCCCCTGTTAGATGTGGTCTTTATTATGCTGATTTTCTTTATCGTCAGCACCTCCTTTGTGCGTGAATCCGGGGTGGACGTGAACCGCCCTAAAGCGGCTACCGCAACGGAGCAAAGCAAAGCTGGTATTTTTGTTGCAATTAAAGAAAATGGCGAAATTTATATCGACAGGAAACAAGTCGATGTGCAACGCGTCCGGGCAGGTTTAGAGCGTTTACTTGCAGATCTGGGGGATGTGGGATTAGTCATTCAAGCAGATCAAGGTACCCGTCATGGGGTGGTCGTGCAAGTCATGGACGCCGCTCGGGATGCGGGTATTACACAAATAGCAGTTGCGGCGGAGAAGCAAGAGTAATGCGTTTGTTGCTTGCTTGTTTAGGTGCGCCAATTATTAGCTTTGCGCTATTACTGTTTATGGCTGGTTTGATTAATAAAGAGGTCAGCCAGCATAGGCATAATGAAGAGACTCCTTACTTTGATTTGCTTATGGTCAATCAAGACGAATCTTTTACACGTAAAATTCGCCACAAAGCAGAACCACCAAAGCCAATGCCGCATACAACTGCCGTGCCAAGCGAAATACTTGAGGCATCTCTACCCAATCCCGGTTTAAGTGCAACATTAGATTTACCGAGTGTAGCGTTATCGACTGGTGTGATGGCCATGGCGATTTCCATGCCAGGCATTGAGACGATGGCCGTGCCTTCTAATGCGCAATCCGGAGAGATGTCGTCCACTCCCCTGTATCGTGTTGAGCCACGTTATCCCAGAAAAGCATTACGTTTAAAGAAGCAGGGTTACGTGCTTTTATCTTTTGATATTAATGAAGAGGGGCGGGTCAGTAATATTCAGGTATTGGAGGCTGCGCCGGAACATCTCTTTGAAAAGGAAGCAAGGCAGGCGCTGAAAAAGTGGAAATATAAACCTATGTTGATTGATGGCAAGCCGGTGACACAAACCGGGCAAAAAATACGTCTTGATTTTAAGATGGACGCTTAAAAATGGATATGAAATCAGGCATGCAACTGAAGTACTTAATGCTAATAACCTTCATATTAATAACGAATTTATTTGCGAGTACTGTTTGGGCCGTGCAACAACCTCGCTTAAGTGCCGCCGTGGGCAAACAAGTGACTATTGCTTTTGCGCTTTATGAGCAAGGAAAGTTACCTCAGGCATTGCAGCAACTCAGTGAAATTAAAAACAGATCGTCTTTTGATAAAGCTTATGTGAATCGTTTTATTGGTAACCTGTATTGGGAACTGGGTAATGAAAAAAAGGCATTAGAAGCGCTTAAAATAGCGTTATCTGAAGATGTACTTGGGCAAACAGAACAAAGACAAACCCAGCGTATGCTTGCTGATCTTTATCTTAATCAAAAGCAAACTACTCAGGCGATTGCCCTATATAATGAGTTAATTGGCTACGCTGAAAGTGAGTCTCTATATCAACAGTTAGCGATGGCTTACTACCAAGAAAAATCATGGCAAGCATTAATCGAGGCCAGTAATAAAGCGATTGCCTTAGCGACTGAATTTAATAAAAGTGTACATATATTACAGCTCAGTGCTTTTTATGAGTTAGAAAATTATAAAAGTGCGAATAAAATCCTCATTAAATTGACTGAGCTTTACCCTGAAGATAAACGTTGGTGGATGCAGCTTGCTTCTACCTATCGTCTCCTGAACGAGGATACAAAAGCGCTCGCAACTTACGAATTAGCCTACTTAAATGGTTTTGTTGTGAGTAGTGAGGAAATTCAATACTTAGCAAATTTCAGGGCTGTTTCAGGCTCTCCTTATCAGGCTGCTTTATTATTGGAATCGGCAGTTAATGACGCTGTGGTCGCTAAAAATGCGCTAGTCTATCAACGGCTTGCTAGTTTTTGGCAAACAGCTAGAGAGCATGATAAGGCGCAGCAGTATTGGGGGGAAAGCGCATCATTAAGCGGTAATGCACAGCATCGATTAATACAGGCACAATTACTTCACCTGTTAGGCCGTTATGAAGAAATGTTAAGCGTGCTTGATACAGTAAAATCAGATAGCAGCGAGATTAAGGGCAAGGTCGCATTAACTAAGATTCAAGCGTTATTTGAGTTGGAAAGTTATGCTGCAGCTATGCACATTGCGCGCGTAGCCTTGACCTATCCTAGCGCACAAAAGCGCGCTGCAAGTTGGTTAAAAATATTAGATAACAAGCTAAAAGAAAGCCAACAGATTGCTGCATAGTGCTACACCATCATGCTATTAATAAAAATCATCAGCAGCGTTATGGCATACTTTAAATATTTTCCCCAATATATTCCTCTCTAGAATCGTTACAAAATACCCAAGCGTTTTTACTGTTATAGCAATTCCATTAAGTTAATGATCTATTTCAGTGTAGAAAAAATACATGAAAGCAAGGCATTAATTGCAGTAACTAGTTGTTCTAATTGTACAAAATATTAGGGAAAGATTTTGAATAGCTTTAGCTGTCCATGCAGTGGTGAAGAGCAGGACGTTCAGAAAAAAAATTATCATACAGATAGGGGGGATTTTAACCAGCAAGGTGAACACTTATTTGATGCGTTTTGTATTAGTTATGATTAATTTTTATAGGGGAAAGTTGCAGGCTGCTTTAGCTTTAATGTCTAAAATGAACAGAAGGCGGTACAGAGGTCGTAAAAGAGACAACAAACTGACAAAGATTTTTGTCAGTTTGTTGATGGTTAACTTAGCTTAGAAGTCATACCCTAAATCAAGTGTGAATGAACGTCCCGGAGCTGCCACACGTCCGGCTGGAGAGACATCTAATCCTCTAAAGTAATACTCGTTGTCCAGTAAATTGTTTACTCCTAAACCCACTGTTAAAGTTTGTGTATCTTTCTGATATAGCTCAGTTGATAAGCTTAAGTTGACCACCGTATAAGCCGGTAGCTGGCCAGCAGTACCTGCTGCGTTTTCTTCAACGCTATTGGCTAGATCAGAAAATGATTTACTGTAGTAATAAGCCATTAGACCGAGCTCAACACCGCTGTAATCATAGAATGCACTAGCAGAAATTTGATGCTTTGAAGCATAAGGTAATTCATTACCCGAAAATGAGCCGTCAAGTTGCTCAGTATCTAAGTAGTTATAAGCCCCACGCAGAGTTAACTCCGGTATAGTCATTGGTGAAAATTGACCTTCAACTTCAACGCCTTGATTACGTGTTTCACCAATATTTACAAACAGACTGACATCACTGTCATATTGGATTTTATTTTTAAAGTCGATACGGTATAGAGCAACATTTAAATTACTGTTTTTTGTTGGAGTGAAACGTACACCAGTCTCATAGTTCCATGAAATTTCAGAGTCTAATGTTTGTTCTTTAGGCCATAATTGACTGATTTGTGGTGTTCTTAATGATTTTTGTGCGTTCGCATAGGTGAACCATTGCTCAGAGAATTCATAACCTAAGGTTAGGCCAGGCAAGATCTCTTGCACATGGTTTTTTTGAGCGTAACTTTGACCAATATTAGTGAACTCCATACGCACATCTTCGTAACGTAATCCTGGTGTAACAGTCAATCTGTCATTGAAGAAACCAAGCTTATTACTGGCATAGTAAGCCATGGCATTAGTGTCCATATGCCAGTCACGAGGTGCTGTTGTTACACCTGTTTCATTGTCTGTTTGTTTCAGCTGGTAGTTAATATCTTCATTAACGTAGCGGGCACCGACTATCCAGTCCTGGCTTACCGGACCATCAATATACACTGTTGCTCTTGGCTCTATACCATACACTTTAAATTCTCGTGGAGAGGTACGAAGATCGGTTGCATCTTGTGTTGTATCTGCCCAGTGAGATCCCAAATCACTATCAGTATCTTTGCTTGCGTTATAATAATCCCATTGGAAATCACGTTTGCTTTGGTGAGCAAATGTAATCAAGTCAAATTCAGCATAATCAGCAAAACCAGTTTCACCTAACACATGATTATATTTCATAGATATACGCCTGGTGTCAGCGGAAAACTCATCATTAGGGCGTAATGATTGGTTGCGATCCTCTTCATAAGCCGCTGTATTTAGTGCGCCTGGGAGCTGTGTATCGGCATCATAATACTGCACTGTGGTCTCTAAGGATTGCTGTTCATTAATCTGCCAGGCTGTTTGCAGCATCCAGTTTTGTACGTCTGTATCGGAATGATCCCGGAAAGATTCACCACTTAAAAAATTCGCACTTAAACGCACCGCAAAGTTTTCATTAACTGCGCCGCCGCTACTTAAGTAAGTATCGTAAAGGGTTTTATTATCACCAAAAAAGGTAATTCGCTCATTTAAGCTGGTTTTCCATTGCTCTGGAATAGGTTTTGAAATGAGGTTGATAACACCACCTACGTTGTTTGGTCCGTATTGCACGGCGGCGCCACCACGTACAACATCAATACGGTCGATCATTGCCAGAGTGGCAGGGAATAATGATTGTCCGGTATGACCGTATGGTGCAAGGGTCATTGGAATTCCATCAAGTAAAAATTGAGAATAACCGCTGCGGCTGCCATCTAAACCACGTACTGATACATTAGGTAAGACACCCGTGCCCGTTTCATCGTTAACTTTAATACCAGGCACTTGCTGTAAAGCGGTATCAATAGAGCGTGCAGAGGTCTTTTTCAGCACTTCTGAAGTCATGATACTACGGTTACCTTGGTAAGTTCTGATTTCTTCAACTTCTGAGTTGCCTAGCACACTGGCGGTGATAACCATCTTCTCAATTTGCTCAGATTCAGCTGCTTGCGTGTGGCTGGATATTAACCCTGTGATGAGGGCAAGTGACAGCGTATTTATTTTGAACTGAGGGGGGGTATTTTTCATAGTTGGACTTTCCTTAGTTTTATCAGTGGGTTTAGTTTTTTTTAAGTTGTAGCAGGTGGCTCTTTAATGCTTTGAAGAGCAGTCCGCGATCTTCATCGGCTAAGAAAGCGCAGCAAGCAATTTCTGTCTGTTGGCATAATTCAGCCATATTCTGAATAGCTTGTTGCACTTCTTGATGCTTGCAAAAAAAACTAGATCGTAATGATAATTATTTTCATTTATATTGCAAGTTGTTTTTCTGGCTATGTTTTTTATAGAGGGATACACATAGGTTTATTGGCAATAGGGTCGTTTATAATCATGGCATTTAATGCAAAGACCTCTTTTAACAATCTACTATTAAATATTTTATGGGGGGTATCCTGGGCAACTAATTGACCTTTTTTCATGACAATCAGGTGATCACAATAACGGCAGGCTTGATTAAGATCGTGTAATACCACTACTAATGTTTTACCGTTTTTATTCATTTTCTGCATCATTTCCATTAGCTCTATTTGATGCGTTAAATCGAGGTAAGTGGTTGGTTCATCGAGCAGTATATATTCTGTATCCTGTGCTAAAACCATGGCAATCCAGGCACGTTGTCGCTGTCCGCCAGAAAGTGAATCTACTGGAATGTCCGCTAAGTCGGTGAGAGCGGTTTCAGCGAGCGCCATTTGTACTTTCTGTTGATCCTCCGAGGTTAACCCGCCCCATTGTGAGAGGTAAGGATTACGCCCGAAACTGACCAGTTGCCGGACGCTGATGCCCTCTGGAGTAATTGGCGATTGCGGTAAAATTGACAGCCGTCTTGCTCTTTTTTTATGGCTTAATTTAGTTAAATCCTGGTCGGCTAAGGTGACCTTGCCCGAGGCGGCTTTTAAGCTACCGGAGATGGCTTTCAGCAGGGTCGATTTACCACAGCCATTGGGGCCTATTAATGCTGTTATTTTTCCCTGAGGAATGCTGATATTTAAATCGCTCAACACAGAGCGACTTGCGTAATCGACGCTTAGATTTTCAATGCTCAACATATTAGCAACCTTTATATCTATGTAACAAAAACAGGAAATAGGGGGCGCCTAAAATGGCCGTGAGTACACCCGCCGGCAGCTCTAATGGCGGGGCCAGGTTACGTGCCAGGGTGTCGGCACTAAGGACTAAAAGCGCCCCGATTAAGGCTGCGCAGGGCAAGATTAATTTATGTCGGGAGCCAACTAGTAGACGTGCTAAATGCGGGGCTAATAAGCCGACAAAGCCAATGGTGCCGCATACGGCAACACTGACACTGGCCAGTGCAACCGCGCTTAATAAGGCGACAATCTGCAGGCGTTGTGTATCGACACCTAAAGCATTTGCGGTTTCTTCGCCTAAGGCAAACAAATCTAAGGACCAGGCCAGATAAAAGGAGAAAGGCACTAAGGTGATCAACCAGGGAAGCAGTGGCCAGAGATAATCCCAATTGCGTCCCCATAAGCTGCCGGTTAGCCAAATCATGGCGCTATTGACCTCAATAGGGTGCAATACCAATAGAAAGTTAATACAGCTGGATAAAAAAGCGCTAATGGCAATGCCCACTAAAGCAAGGCGGGCCGGGCTAGGATTATGCCAGCGATTGAGTAACCATATAATGAGAGCAGCAGCAAAGCCGCCGAGTAAGGCAATCGGGGGTAACCAGGCATTATTGATATTGGGCCAAATCAATAACACGGTGCAGGCGGCTAAGCCTGCACCACCACTGATGCCCATCAGATCGGGAGAAGCCAGTGGATTACGAATAATGCCTTGCGTTAAGACACCTGAGATCGCCAGTCCCATGCCGACCAGAATGGCAATTAAGATCCGTGGTAGACGGTAATAATTAACGATGAAATCTTGCTCACCACCCTCGATTAAAGTCTTTAATACGGTTTTTATTGCGAGTGGTTCAGCACCTGTGACCAGGCTGACGCCGGCTAAGATAAGCAGCAGTAAAAAAGTGCTCAGCAGTAATTGTGTATAGCGGGTCATTTATAACTTTCCTTTTAATACTAAATAGATAAAAAAAGGTGTGCCGATCAGGGCCGTGACTATGCCAACCGGTGTTTCTGCTCCTGGTACGATAGTGCGGGAAAGTAAATCGCTCCAACAAACTAAGGCTGCGCCTAATAAGCCACTGGCAGGCAGCAGCACAAAATGATTATTGTGAAACAGGGCTCTTGCAAGGTGCGGGGCGATTAAACCAATAAAGACAATGGGACCTGCCAGCGTCACGGAAATGGAGGTTAATAATAAAACAGCTAAACAGACACGGATTCGCAGCCAAGTGACATTAATGCCTAAACTAGCGGCAGTTTGTTCTCCAAGCGCATTTAAATTAAGCCCTCGACTGCAGGAAAATGCCAGTAACAGCGCCACTAAACTGACCGGCCAAAGTTGTGACCAGCTTTGCCAGTCAACTTCGCTGAGCGAACCTGATAACCAATGTAAAATACTATAAGCCTTATCATCGGCAATAATTAGCGCTGCACGTGTCAGTGATGTGAGCAGGCCATTAATGGCAATCCCCGCAAGAATAAGACGTAATATATTGTTATTACTTCGTAATCCTCCCCCTAGTAGGAATACTAATCCGCCGCCTAATAAGGCCCCTAAAAATGTCGCCACTTCACTTGGCAGTCCGCTAAAAAAAATAAAACCAATGCTGTTTAATGCCATTAAACAGGCGGCACCAGAATTAATCGCAAACAATGTCGGTGAGGCGAGAGGGTTGCGGGTTAACCCCTGCATTAACAGTCCGGCAATACCGAGATTAAAGCCAATTAAGCAGGCCACTAAGCTACGCGGTAAGCGCAGAGAAAGAATAATCTGCTGTTTAATATTATTGCTATCAGGAGCAATAAGGATCTGCCATAGATCGTTAGCCTGTAACAAAAATTCGGATTGGCCATATAAGGAAAACATAAAGCCTGACAGCAGTGTTGTTATTAATATTGCCGGTTTCAATGGCCAGGTTTGCCTGGCGGATAATGAAATATTCATGGTGTTAAGGACTGTACCAGCTCTTCGGCGATCTGCTCGGCGGCTAACATGCCGCTGGCTAGTGACCAGACATTGGGGGAAACATGAATTAGCTGCTTAGATTTAGGCGCCGTTAACATCTTCCACAGTGGGCTTGTTTGCCATTTATCGAGCACAGTGTTTTCTGTGTACTGGCCGACCAATAACCAGTCCGGATCAGTTTTTAGCAACTGTTCAAAACTGCTTTGCAGATAAGCCTCATTGCTATTTTTTGTCAGAGGGCTATTTAAACCTAATGCTTTAATCACACTGCCGGCATAGGAGCTGGGAGTATGTAACCACATGCCTTTATCGGAGATGATCGCAAATTGGTAGCTGTCGTTATTATTAAACTGGTTTTTTAAATCAAGCATCAGTTGTTGATGTTGTTTTAAGCGCTCCTCCACTTGCGCACTTTTATTAAGGGCAAGGGCAATTTTCTGCATCACTAATAAATTTTCCTGGTAAGTAATGCCTCTGCTTTGCAGCATCAAGGTAGGTGCAATACGGCTCAGATCCTGATAGATCGATTGATGGCGGCCACTGTCTGCGATAATAAGATCCGGGTTAAGTGCTGCAATCGCCTCTAAGCTGGGTTGGTAACGCGATCCGACGGATTGCCAGTCATTAATAAGATGGCGCACTCTTTTAATTACTCGATTTTTATCGCCATCATCGGCAATGCCGACCGGGGAAACACCGGCAACGGCCATTGCATCAACAAAAGAAAAAGCTAATACGACGATACGTGTTGGCGTTTTTTCTAAGGTTAAGGAGCCGGCATCATGTTTAATCGTTGTTGCATGAGTTTGTGTGCTCATGAAGCTTAGCTGGAAGAGCAGTAAAACAGTAAAAATTAAAGGGGAAGGTCGTGACATTGAGCGTACCAAATAAATCAAAGTTTAACGCTAATGATAACTATTATCATCGGTTTTGTCATTAGATATTTTTATGATTCTTCTTATTTTCAGAGAGTTAAAATAATTAAATCATTATTGACTTGGGCGATAATGATAATTACTATCACTTTCTTCTGGTTGTTCAGTGAGCTCAACTCTCGATGGATGGTCCATCATCTTGACCTCCGGGAAAAATGCTTGCCGATTTATATTTGCCGTTACGAAAGATATTGCTCAGGCAGTTGGTTGAGTAAATCGCTATCTGTTATCAGTGCCTCACTTTTTCTACCAATATTTTTTAATAAAGAGCATGCCATGTCTGGAGTTTATGTGGTTTTATTTTGCCACTTTCTAACGGCGTTCACTGCACTGGGAATGCCATTATTTATGCCGCGTATGCTCAGTAGTTTAGTTGACGGCGATCCGCAATATTTGATTGCTGTGATGTTTGTTGTACCGCCACTTTGCGCTGCTGTTGCTGCGCCCTGGTGGGGGCGTTTTGCAGATAAGTACGGTAAGAAGAGATCATTACTAAGAGCGCAGGGCGGTTTAGCGGCGGGCTTGTTACTGTCCGGCTTTGCAGATAATTTATGGCTATTTTGTCTCGGTTTACTGGTGCAGGGGATAAGTGGCGGAACACTGGCCGCTTCCAATGCGTATTTAAGCAGTAAATATCAGGGGGATAGGTTAGCCAAAAGTCTCAATCTAACGCAGTTTTCCGCGCGTTTGGCGATGGTCTCCGGCCCTATTTTATTAGGTTTATTTACTGAAATAGCGCAGCCGTTACATATCTACCGTTACTTAGCATTATTACCTTTGTGTGCATTGCAGCTGAGTTTCTTTCTGCAAAGTGATGTTGTTGCCGGCAAGCAAGCGATGCACCTGAGCAAGAGTAAACCTTATAGGGGGGAGTTTAAGCAGTTATTATTTTTACAGTTCCTATTTTGTTTTGCGATGGTGGTGACTTTCCCTTATTTTTTACCTTATGTGCAAAGCCTGGGAGAAAGTAGCGATAGTATGGTGGGGTTTTATTACAGCCTGCCGCATCTGCTCTACTTGCTGCTGGCTTGCTGGATCGGAAAATTAACGCTATCCGCTCGAACTCAGAGTCTGTTTGGCTTTGCCCTTTTAAGCCTGGCTTGCGCGGGACAGTTTATCCTGCAAAGCAGCGACGGCCTTATCTTTTATCGCCTTTTATTCGGCTTGGGTATGTTGTTTGGTTACAGCGGTTTACATTTATTGCTGAGCCAGTGCCTGCAGCAGAGGCAGGCTGGTTTGTCATTTGGCCGCTTTGATGCATGGGGAAAGTGGGCCGGTGTGTGTGCCGGTCTGATGGCAGGCTTTATGAGCCAGCATTTTTCCTTACATGGGCCATTTTTACTTTCGAGTATTGCTTGTTTGGCTTCTATTGTTATTTTGCTTATTCATGTTAAGGAGCCGTTTGACCATGTCAATCCAACCATTTAATCATAATACCTCTACCTCAGAAAAGTAGGTAATGAAGTGTAGCAACGTTTAGCGGAAGCGAATGCCATTAATTGTCTGTTTTACTGTTACCTTATTGGGACAACTGTGCACACCAAAAGATGTGTTAGCGGGTTAGCAATATGTTGAGTCTTTGGTGATTGATGATTATTTGGTTTTCAGCCAGGTAGGGGCTTATGCGTGAAATATCTCACATCAAAACTTCTTGATGTATGCGCCACCGCTAATCCATTTTATCCATTTAGATGAAAAATACCGTCATTCATGGCGGTGATGAAAATCATTGATGCGAAGGATTAACGTTACTTAGGTCTATTTTGTTGCTCGATATAAGTCGTCAGGGCATCTAGCGCAGCACCGCCAGATGATCCGGCAAAGTAACTGGGAGACCATAA
>NZ_JBFGZY010000062.1:0-21385 GCF_041586535.1 Psychromonas sp.
AGTAACTAGGACTTATTTGAAATCATATCAACAATGAATGTCCACACAGATTGTTTGATTAAATTGTTAAAGAGCGTGCCTTACGGCGAGGTGCGTATAATACGCGCCTTTTGAACTGAGTCAAGGCTTATTATTTAAGATTTTTAAATCCGAATTAACGTTTTCAAAAACCAACCTCTTTTGTTCTCAGAAGCGGCTTGACTTGCGTCGTTCCCGTTTCCGTGGATGCGCATTATAGGGATTTAGATCACCTTGGCAAGGGCTTATTTTACAATATTTGTAATTAAATATTCAAACGATTAATTAGCAAACGATCTGCTTAACAAACGTGCTAAAAAGCATATCTAGTAACCAAAATTACTCTTCTTAGTATTTTTATTAGCAATAAAGACAGTAACTAGAACGGTTCCAAACCAATCGCCTCTAGCATTGTTAAGTCAAGGTCATGCATTTTGATTGCCGTCGGGTGCATTCAAATTGAAGAAGAACCACAAGCAGATAATAATCAGAATGACATAATGAAAGATCTTAACTGGTTTTAAGCTGCTTATTTAGCTGATGATGTTATAGATAAAGTTCCTAACAATAATACCCAAGCGAATGATTCAGACGTCGATAAAAATCAACAGTCTCTAGTTCCTGTAAAGAAGTAATTTTGTTGCTGATGAAGCTCTGCCTCCGCTTCGTTTAAATCTTGCAGAAAAAAACGAATCTGAGTTCCAGGAGTCGCTTGGGCGAGAAGATTCAGATCTCTATTACAAACACAGCCCATTTTCGGATAACCACCGATTGTCTGTCTGTCTCGCATCAGCACAATAGGTTGACCGTTTGCAGGTATTTGAATTGCGCCAAGCGCAATACCTTCGGACACGAAACTCTGCTGGGCAAACTCAATAGGCTTCCCCTTAAGGCGATAGCCCATGCGATCTATCTGTGGCGTTACCGTATAAAGTTCGTCAAAAAAAGCTGCTCTTGCTTTCAAGCTGAATTGAGAAAATTGATAAGTTGGTAAAACCCCAACTTCAATTATTTCTGGAAACTTTGCTACAAACTGCTCAGGCACAGTTCGACAATATGGTAATACTTTTGGATTAAATAATAACACATCACCATCTATCAGTTTTTTCCCTTCTTTCGTTAACCCGCCAAATTGATCGCGCATCACAGTACTCACGCTGCCGAGTGTTTTAGAGATTGTAAAGCCACCGCTTACGGCCAGATAGGTACGTAGCCCTTTTTTCGGATAACCGATTTCCAGCAGATCGCCCGTTTTAGCCTGCCATGAGTGCCAAGGCATGATAGCTTGGCCATTCAAAGTCGCTGCGACATCAGCCCCGCATAGAGAAAAACTGGTTGCCTGCTTAAAAGACGCCCGAAACGGTCCCATGGTGATTTCAACTTGCGGCGCATCAGCTGCATTATCCAATAATCGATTAGCCCAGTGAAAAGCATGCGCATCCATTGGTCCCCCCGGCGTTACACCAACACATTGGTAACCATGCCGACCAAGATCCTGCAACAAACTCAAAGGCCCTGCCTGCTCGATATGTAATGTCATATTTCCTCCATTTTATCTGCTTTACAGCTCACCGCCCAGAGCCAGAAAAGTTTGCCGGTCAATGGCTTGAAAACGCACTTCATCCCCCATTGCAAACTTACTTAAGCTATTTTGAGACAGATCCAGCAAATTTAATGGCGTGCGCCCAATGACCTGCCATCCCCCCGGAGATTGACGCGGATAAACCGCTGTTTGCCGGTCAGCAATAGCGACGCTTCCTGGTGGCACTTTAAGCCTCGGATTGGCTTTACGGGGCATAGTTATATCGGGATGGGTATTACCTAAAAAAGCAAAACCGGGGGCAAAACCAATAGCAAAAACCCGATAGCACTCCGACGTATGTAACTTCACCACTTCAGAAAATGCTAAGCCCGCATACTCACTCACTTCTGCATGATCAAGCGCAACCTCTTCACCATAAAAAACAGGCAAAAGAATTTGTTTACGTTCAAGCTGCTCGCCAGCGCTTTTATCTAACTGCTTAAGTATACTGCGAATACGGGTAACAAAACTGCGCAAGCCTGTTTTGCGCAAATTACAACTGAGTAAAATTGAAGTGTAAGATGGCACTATATCCAGTAGGGTGTCGCTCAGCTCAGAGCGTAATAAGTGATAAGCATAAGCAATATTATCAGCAGTTTCAGTGCACACCGTATCTGAAAAATAGATGATCACGCTATTTTCATTAACCAGATTTACATTCATGCCGAAAGTCTCGTCTTTAAAGCTTCAGCGATTACGGGAGCAAGGCGCTCCTTCAAAGCTTCTGCGACGGCAACCGCCAGCTTACCGTCACCATGAATGCACAAAGTGTCAGCCTTAATACTCACCTCTTTTCCATCTAAGCTTATTACATTCTGCTTCTTAATCAGGCGTATTGCCTGTTCACATATTGTTTCTAAATCATTGTGGCATGCCCCCGGCTGATTTCTTGGGGTTAAACGGCCATCGCTCTGATAGCTGCGATCAACAAAAGCTTCAAACAATAAATTAACATTATATTCGTCTGCCATTTTCTGATAACGCCTATAATCAGGCACAGCCATGATCATTAATGGTAGATTTGCATTGTACTTCGCCAGCGCCTGCAGCAGCGCAATATAGATATCGTCAGACTTCATCATCGCATTATAAAGTGCGCCATGAGGTTTTACGTAACTAAGCTGGGTATTTTCACTTTCGCAGATAGCGCTCAACGCCCCTAATTGATAAATAAAAAGTGCTTGTAACTCCGCTAGCGGCATCTCAATAAAACGGCGTCCAAACCCTTGCAGATCGGCATAACCGGGATGAGCTCCAATGCGAACACCATGCTCTTTAGCACAACGAACCGTACGCTGCATAACACTGGGATCCGATGCGTGCATGCCACAAGCTATATTGGCCATATCGATAAAAGGCATAATGATCTGATCCTGGCCCAGCTCCCATAAACCAAAGCCTTCCCCCATATCACAATTAATTAACATTAAGCGTGCTCCCATTTTAGATTGTATATTGTTATTCAGTCGCTATCTCTTCAAGCCATCAGAGTGCTTATCTATTTAATATAAGCTAAAGAGAGCTGGCAGCTCTCGAAGCCTGAGCATACAAGCCTGATAATGTCCTCATTAATTTTGCAACCTCTCCTAATGAATCATCAATAGACAGGTGCTCTAAAGCCTGCACTAAACATCTTTCCCTGATTTTTGCGTATTCAAGACAAAACTCCTTTCCCTGCTCTGTCACGCTATAGAAAGTCTCTTTACCTCGCTTCTCATGCTGCAAAAGCCCATTCTTAGCCATTTTTCTGATCGAATAAGAAACATTATGGGTATCATCCAGATTCAAAGTAAAAGCCACATCGGTAATGCGCTTTGCTCTACCTCTATGGCAGATATTGTGGATAACCAAAATATCTAACGGGCTCAAGTTATGCTGTTCACTGGCAATACTGCATGACTGCAGCCAACGCTGAAAGGCATTGTTGACCATGGTTAATCCATATTCAAACTCGCTTAATGCCACCCCATTTTCACCGACTAAATGTGCTGAGGATAAAATAGCTAAGTGCGCCGGTTTTTTATTATCTGTTTGTTTTAACATTGCCTTATCCTCCCGACATTGATGTAGGAAGCCAGGTTACGATCTCAGGGAAAACTGTAACTATTAATACTGCTGATACCAGTAGGAAAAAGAAAGGTAATGCAGCTTTGGCAACAAAGAGTATATTCCGCCCGGTCAGGCTTTGAATAACAAATAAATTGAATCCTACCGGCGGGGTTATTTGTGACATTTCAACCACCAATACAATGTAAATACCAAACCATAATGGATCTATGCCCGCTTCAATAACCATTGGCAGAACAACCGAAGTGGTTAACACCACAACAGAAATACCATCTAAAAAACAGCCTAAGATCACAAACATAATCGTTAGCAGAAACAGCAACATATAAGGAGACAAGTTCAGTACGGCGATATTCTCTGCAAGCATTCTTGGCAAACCGATAAATCCCATTGCCATAGTTAAAAAAGCGGCGCCAGCCAAAATAAAGATGATCATGCAGGAGGTTTTTACCGCGCCCATCAAGCTATCAATAAAACTACTCATAGTTAATGAGCGGCTACCGACGGCCAACGCCAGTGAGCCAAGCACACCAAAGGCAGCAGCCTCAGTGGGCGTTGTTAATCCCGCATAAATAGATCCGATAATAAAAAAGACCAGCGCACTGACGGGAAGCAAGCGCAGCAGTGAAGAGAATTTTTCGCTCCAGGAGTAGCGTGTTACCTGCTTGGCGACACCTTCGCTATGTTTTGCCGACCAATATGCGGTGTAGCCCATAAACATCAGTACCAGCATCAGTCCAGGCAATGCCCCCGCCATAAATAAGCGGCCAATAGAGACTTCCGCAGCGACGCCATAAACAATTAAAATAATTGAAGGCGGAATAAGCAAACCCAAGGTACCTGAGCCGGCTAATGTGGCGATCGCCATTTTATCATCGTAGCCTTGACGCTTTAATTCCGGCAGGGTCATCTTACCAATCGTTGCCGCGGTTGCCGCGGATGAGCCGGATACTGCAGCAAAAATCCCGCAGCTCAGGATGTTCACATGCAGCAGGCGCCCCGGCACACTGCTTAACCAGGGGGTCAATCCTTCAAATAAATCTTTAGAGAGACGGGTTCGAAACAGTATTTCGCCCATCCAAATAAACAGAGGAAGCGCAGCCAGCGACCAATCAGATACCGCCCCCCAGGTCGAAGTACTATACAATAGCCCAAAATTATCGTTTCCAAGCATTACCATCCCGGCGATGGAGACGGCAATCAAAGTAAAAGCGACCCAAAACCCGCTTGCGAGCAGCGCAAATAAAATGCCTAGCAAGACCAGACCAATAGTTATCTCATTCATGCTTGACTCTCCATTTGCAAAGGCTTATCTACATCAGTTAGCTCAATAGGCGCGCTGTCAGCCAACTCCTCTTCTTCAGATTTTGGCAGCTCTTCACCGAAGAAAAGGCAACCACAGGTTTGATCTATCACTGCCACGCTGAAAATAATCATGCCTAATGCCAAGGGCAATTGCACAATCCACAGTGGTACAGGCACATAGCCGGATGATAATTCTTCAAACAGGTGTGATTCGTATGTCATGTAGACTAATTGCCAGCTCAGGTAGATGATCAAAACGCAGCCCAAACTTAAAATAACTTTTTCAATCCACCTATGGGCAACAGCAGATAGTCTGGAAGTGAATAAGCTAACGCGAATATGGCCGCCCTGGCGAAAAGTGTAAGCTAAACCTAAAAAACTGGCCGCAGCTAACAAGAAACCGGCAAAATCATCGCTAGAAGGGACTTCGATACCAATCCAGCGGCCTATTACGCGAGCCAGGATGATGCAGCAGATGGCAATAATGCATAGCCCGGATAAGGCACCGGCCGCTAAATAAAGCTTGTCTAGTAGGGATCTCATAATGGATGCTCCTGTAATGGATATTGAAAGAGATGCAGTGCGCTGTTAATTAGCGTCAAAAATAACGCGTCATTGTGCTGATGTCTGCCCATGAATCCCTACGTAATAAAAGATACAACTTTCGCAAGATACCGCTAACAAAACCGCAATGACGTTTTTATTTGTGTTAGTTAAATGAACTAATTAACAGATGAGTAATGGTTACTGATATTCTGCCAGCAAAGCTTTGCCTTCCTTGCCAGCTTCTTCTGCCCATTCTTGCGCCATTTTATCGCCGACCGCTTTAAGTGCCGTCATCAACTCGGCAGAAGGCAGGACAACATTCATACCATGCTCAGCCAATTCTTGGGTTTTGCTTTGCGTTTCGCTGATTGCCATTTCCCATCCTCGGCTTTCGGCTGCAGCCGCTGCCGTTAATAAGGCTTGTTGTAACGATTTGTCCAGACGCTTAAAGGCACGTTTATTAACAATCACCATATTCTTCGGAATCCAGGCCTGCGCGTCAGTATAGTTGTTCACATAATCCCAGGACTGACTACTCACACCTGTGGTCGGTGACGTGATCATCATATCTATGATGCCGGTTGAAAATGCCTGTGGAATTTCAACCGTCTGTACTGTAGTCGGTGATGCATCAAGGAGCACGGCTAAACGCGAAAGAGTGGAGCTATAAGCACGTAATTTGGCGCCTTTAAAGTTTTCCATATTTGTTAGCGGCTCTTTACTGTAAATTCCCTGTGGCGGCCAAGGCACAGAATACAACAGCATCAGTCCATCTTTATTCAATTTTGCTTCCAGTGCAGATTTTGATACTTCATATAATTTTTTTGCCTGTGCAAAGTTTGTTGCCAGAAACGGCAGATTATCCAATTTATAAATAGGATCATCATTGCCTAAAATACCAATAAAGACCTCACCAATTGGCACTTGCTGAGTACGAACCGCTCTTGCAATTTCCTTATGTTTGATTAGAGAGGCGCCAGCATGAACGATAATTTCAAATTCACCATCCGTTGCCATTTTCACATCCTCTGCAAATTGACGAATATTTTGTGTATGGTGCGTCGCATCAACGTAGGGGGTTGTCATATCCCATCGCGTAGCCGCGGTTGATGTTGCAGAAGTAATTGCGACAACAGTTAATGCGGCTATTCTAAAAAAAAGTTTCATGGCTCATCCCTCATCTTTATCTATATCTGGCAATAAAAGAATGCACTTTACATGTAATTTACATTCGATTTACTGTGTTCTTTAACAGCGTATGCACAGTTCGTACCACCCACCTTAAAATTATGACTTTATTTCGCCATAGGGAGTTGAACAAACAAAGCCCATCATCAACAACTCATTGTTTTAATTTAAAAAATAAATGTCAAATCCATTCGTGCTAAATAGGTTTATAAATGGTCACCAGCAGACAATTATCCATCTAAAGCAATATCACCTACGCAATTACTACCCCACAATGAAGCAAAGCGAACCAAGATGGTGCAAATACAACAAAATTTATTCCCTGTTTAAAATGATTTGACAATCATACCGTATCTATTCTTCTAACTGCTTTATCCCCAACTCCTATAACTACTTGCCTGCGTCTTTCGTTTGGCTTGAGGAGTGACAGCACAGGTAATACTGGCATGAAATATGCTAAGCAAAACGCATGTGATTTACACGCAAAACGAGCGCAAATCGCATAAATCAGTATGCGGTTTATCTGCGGCCCCCTCGAAGGGGACTGCATCAACAGTTAGATAGGAAAAAAATAATATGATTGATTTATGGCCATTGATCGGCATTGCCGTCATTACGATTGGCTTTGCCCTAAGGTTAAATACTTTATTGGTTATTCTGGTTGCAGGCGTCGTGACCGGATTGGTCGCAGATTTAAAGGTACTTGAAATATTGTCCATCTTAGGATCATCATTTACTAACAATAGATATATGTCTCTATTTATACTTATTTTACCTATGATTGGCCTGTTAGAGCACTACGGCCTTAAGGAACGAGCTGAAACGCTTATTTCTTCCATAAAAAATTCCTCTCCTAGCAAAGTAACAATAAGCTATCTGTTACTAAGAAAAGTAACCAATGCGATTGGCTTAAGCCTTGGTGGGCATCCTTCCATGGTTCGACCGCTTGTCGCACCGATGGCAGAAGCTGCAGCCGTCGCCGAAAATTCGGATCTTTCTGAAGATAAGCGTCTGCGTGTCAGAGCATTCTCAGCAATGAGTGAAAACTTTGGCAACTTCTTTAGTCAGCTGCTCTTTATTGGCAGTGGAGGGTTATTACTTATTAAGGGGGTATTAAATGATAGCGGCTTTGCCATGGAACTAGAAGACATGTATATCTGGGCATTACCAACCGCGATAGCATCGATCATCGTATTCTCTTTATTTGCAAAACTAGAAAAAAAACGTACTCAAGTTCGTAATACTCTGCAGGAGAAAGAGCAATGCTAGAATATGTATACCAAGCTACGGGCTTACTGTTAATCGCTTTTTCACTCCAGACATTTGTTGATAAAAGTAATAACAAACGCATAGGAACAGGACTATTTTGGCTTATCTATGGTTTATCTTTTACGTTAGGAAAAATACTTCCAGATTGGTTTGTCGGCCTTATGGTACTGGTGCTTACGTTGATTGCAGCAGGCGGGTTTATGGGAACTGGCACCTACGGCCATTCTGATGCAAAATTTCGTAAATCAAGTGCTGAAAAATTGAAAAATTCAATGTTTCTGCCAGCCATTATTGTTCCGGCAGTGACTATTCTTTGGTCCAAGGTGACGGGAAGCAGTGCACTGATAGGTCTGGGCATTAGTGCTGTTATCGCTTTAGCCGTTGCTTTAATGGTCACAAAAGGGAAAGCGAAACAAAGCCTTAATGAAGGTCGTCGTTTAATTGATGCTATTGGCTGGGCGGCAATTTTATCGCAGTTCCTAGCAGCATTAGGCTACCTCTTCGGTGAAGCTGGCGTTGGCGATACTATTTCTCAAATCGTGAAAGAGATCGTACCAGAAAGCAACCTATTCGCTTATGTATTTTGTTATACCTTCGGTATGGCACTATTTACTATCATTATGGGTAATGCATTTGCAGCATTTGCCGTAATCACTACAGGGATAGCGATTCCGTTGCTTATGATAGAGCAATCAGGAAACCCAATAATAATCGGTGTAATAGGTATGTTGTCAGGTTACTGTGGAACGTTGATGACACCAATGGCGGCTAATTTTAATATCGTTCCAGCAGCACTATTGGAACTCAAAAATAAAAACCAGGTGATCTATATGCAATTCATTCCTGGATTATTGATGCTTACGATTAATACTTTTCTTATTTATTTCTTAGCTTTTTGAGGTTAACAATGAAAACTTTACTAATTACCGGATTTGAACCATTTGGGGGCGAAAAAGTAAACCCTGCTTTAGAGGCGATCAAAAAATTGCAAGGTTACCCCATCGAGGGGGCTAAAATTGTAACCTGCTCAGTTCCGGTTGTTCACCAGAAATCGGTGAATACGGTCATTGATGCGATTAAAAGATATAAACCGGATTTTGTTATGACAGTAGGCCAGGCTGCGGGGCGTGCAGCTATTACACCGGAAAGAGTCGCGATTAATGTTGATGACTACCGCATTCCAGATAATGAAGGCAATCAAGTCATCGACGAACCGGTTGCTGCTAATGCACCAGATGCCTATTTTTCTACATTACCCATTAAAGCAATGGTTAAAGCAATGCAAGATAAAGGGATACCAGCCCAAATATCTAACACAGCTGGTACTTATGTCTGTAATCATCTTTTTTATGGCATACAACACTATCTGCACGACTCTAATATTCGCCATGGATTCGTACATATACCACTGATGTCAGAGCAGTCAATAGATGGTAGCAACCCCACTCTTTCTTTAGATCTTATCGTAGAAGGTTTAGCCGAGGCCGCTCAAGCTATAGTGACAAATGATATTGATATCAATTATGGTGCTGGCGCTATCAGCTGATTACGAATTCAATTAGAGCAACCCCAGTCATTGCTGGGGTTGTAACCACTGCTAATACCAATCCTGGTAAATTTCAAATGACAGTGTACGGGGCTCCTAATAATCGTTTTTATTTTGAAATTTTTTTAAAAGATTCCTGGGCTGCAATAGATTACTTTGATGTTTTGAACGTGTTGTGATTCTGCTTAGATTTCACTTATGCAGCAGCTGATAAATATTTGTTTTTTTTGGTAAGTAACGCCAAATGTAACCTGAATATAATCTTGTATATCCCGACCTTGTAAACGGCCACCTTGTGGTTTAATAGCATTATCTATGACGTACGATTTCACCTGAGCTAATTGATTTTGAGTTAACTTAGCAGGCCTATCACTGCGTGGTTTAGCGTTGTTGCTTTAAGTATCATTTAAAATTTTAGCCATGATGTAAGCTCGAATTCGACGCGTTAGAATGGGGTTATATTAAATATTGAATTTTACAAAACATTAAGAAACGCTATAGAACTAGAAACCTTTTTAATACTGATGGTTACTGGCGTTTTCTTGGAAGTTTTGAACTTTAAAAGATGTTATAAAAAGAAGGTTGCGGTGCTGATAACAACACTTCGTAAAAACATGAAGAAAAAGTTCATTTCTTTATGGGATAGAGCCATCCTAAAAAAGCGCTTTATTATTGAAACAATTAATGACAAGCTAAAGAATACTTCTTACATCGAGTACTTTCGGCATCGCAGTATGCATAGATTTATACTGAATTTGTTAGGCTGGCTAATTGCTTGAAGTCTGAAGAAAAGAAAACCATCTTTGGCTCTAACAGCTCAAAAAATTGAGCCGTTAGAGCGTAATAATTTAATACCAGCATAACCAGATCTCAGGCTAACTAATAAAATCTGCATTTATTTTAAATTCATCACAACTCATGACACCTCCTGCTTAACTGTTATTTGAATGTAATAATCAACTACTATGGGCAGTCACGAGAGACCGAGTACCCAGTAGAGTCACCTAAGGTTTGATTAAGCTACATACCGTTAGAATTGACAACTCTTTAAATTAGTCCAGTAAAGATGGATCCATTTCTATCATTAGGGCTTTCATCTCCTCAAAGTGTTGGCGAGAGAAGTCTGTGATGCCTTCCCAGTCCTGAGCCGTTTTCTCTGCGACTTCGTCTGAAAGGACATTCAATGGACGCCCTGTCGACCAAGCAGCGATTAAAATCTGACAAGCTCTTTCCAATGTCCAAATGTCATCAAAGGCCGCCCCGATATCGGTCCCGGTGACCATAACACCATGATTGCCCATCAATAGGCGACTGTTGTTTTCCAACAAAGCAGATAAACGAGCCCCCTCTTCGACGGTATCAGCCATACCACCAAACATAGTGTCGACAGATACTCTGTTGAAATAACGAGCGGTGTTCTGATCAATAGGTGGAATATGCGGGTTTTTCATGGCAGAAACCGCGGTGGTGTAGACTGGGTGTAAATGCATCGCCACACGTACGTGAGGTAATCGCTGGTGAAGCTGGCCATGAATCGACCAGGCGGTGGCATCTACCTCAGGACGATCAGCATTGGATGGATCATCGGCATTCAACAACAGCAGATCGCTGGCACGAATTCGCGAAAAATGCTTCCATTTAGGGTTGATCAGAAATTGCTTGCCATCAGCAGACACCGCGGCACTAAAATGATTAGCCACAGCTTCATGCATGCCGAGATGTGCAACGATGCGAAAGGCGGCCGCGAGGTCTATTCGTGCCTGTTCTTCTATAGAAAGTGACATAACTTACTCCATTAAAACGCGTGCGCTAAATTTCTAGGCTTTCGGCATTAGTTTCTCAACGTCTTCTGCCGTAGGTGCTTGGAACTTATACTTATTCAATAAAGCATCATACTCAGGTGTTTTACTGAATTTCTTAAGCCCTTCAATCAGTGCTTCTTTTACCTCGTCGTTACCTTTTTTGACGCCAAAGCCATTCAAAACAGGGTAAATTAAAGTCTCTGAAGAAATCATAACACGGTCACCCAGCTTTTCGACCACACTCTGTGCTACAGCGGCATCAGTGATTTGAGCCTCCACGGCATGGGACAACATCGCCTGAGTCGTTTGCGGATCCGTTGGATATTCACGAATAGTAATAGGTTCTAAGTTATTTGCTTCACAGTATTCCACTGATAAAGTTTGTAATTGCTTCAACCATGATGTACCAGCCATTGAGCCAACAGTGTGGCCACAGAACTCTTCCGGTAGCTTAGGTTGGTAGTCACTGCCCTTGACCGATAAAATAGACTCACCACTTTTTAGATAGGGGATCATATCAATCACTTTCACACGTTCAGCAGTGATGTACATGGAAGAGTTGGTGATATCGAAGCGACCACCGCGTAGGCCGGGGATCAAGTTCGCCCAACGGGTATCGATATTAACAGACTCACGCCCCATCACCTTCGCCAAGCCAGCCAAAAACTCAATATCAAAACCGGCAGGTTTATTGTTATCCATATATTCATAGGGAGCAAAAGTCATATCTGAACCAGCAATAATCTTACCGGACTCTTTGAACGCCAACGCATTCAAAGAGTTTAAGGAAAGCGCTGCGCCAACAACGCCAATGGCCAGTGAGCGAGCAGTCAATCGTGCAGTACGGTTAATAAACATCATAATAATTCCTTTTTATTGGTTTGTAGGATTAAACAGTAAGCGAATCTTTTCCGGCCTGTTGAACAAAAAAAGAAGCGCCTTTGGGCTTTTCTGGCAATCGTAATTTATTTGCAGTACAACGGATTTCACCGCTTTCCCTGCCCGACACTAAAGTACCAGAGTGAGAGCTAGGTAAGGGATTATCCCCAAGAGGTAACGCATCTTCAGCTGCATAGACACTGATAAATAGAGTACGTGGTAATTCTGTTTCATTTGGACTAGAAGCATGCAGGACACGCGAATGCATAAAGCACACCGAGCCGGGGGCCCCGTAGCAAGAAATGGGTTGCTGACAATATTCTGATTCAACCTCTATGCTGATCGAGCCAGTAAATTTGTCACCTTGCCAATGTGAAAAAAGTGGGCCTTTATGGCTACCAGAAATAACCTGTAAGGGACCATTAGCCGGTGTGACTTCGCTGATCATCAGTAGGGATGTCACCAGATCATCGTTAGTGTGTGGGGTAAAGGGAAAGTCTTGATGCCACTTCACCTGTGTCGCCGTATGCGGCAACTTGGAGTTCACTTTACTATGGTGTAAACGGGCACCGCTACTGCCAACCAACTGGCCGGCGATCTCGGCAATACGTGACTGCAGTGCAGTACTCTTGAAAACCTCAGAGATTTCCGTGGGTGATGCGACTCGGCGCAATGAAGGATGCTCTGCACTGTGATCGCTTTCAATATCAAAACGAGGACGACCATCTAGCGTTTCCCCCCAGGGAGCTTGATGTTGTCGGCTATCTTCTACCCAGCCATCAAACTCGCTTTGTAGATCAGCAACCTCTTGCTCAGTCAATACATTTTCAACCACCAGCACTCCCTGTTCTCGGTATTGGTCTATTTGCCATTGTTCAATCATAAAAACTCCTAAATCATTTAATTAAGCGAGAGAGACATCTTTTAAAAATGCTTCAACACGAGGATGTTTACCATCACGTAATACCTGAGGTGCGTCGTCACAGACCACACGCCCTTGTTCCATAAATACAATTCGATCTGATACTTTGAAAGCAAAGTTCATCTCATGGGTAACAATAACCATGGTGATCCCTTCGCCAGCCAAGTCTTCGATTACCTGTAGCACTTCGTTTACTTTTTCAGGATCTAACGCAGAGGTTGGTTCATCGAACAACATGATTTGCGGACGCATCATCAGAGCACGAGCAATGGCGACACGTTGTTGCTGTCCACCGGATAACTGATGTGGAAATTTCCAAACATGATCCAACATGCCAACTTTGTTTAACAGTTGATAAGCCTGCATCTGCAATTCTTTTTTATTACCCAGTTTATGATAACGAGGAGCAAGCAATAAGTTTTCCAGTACAGTTAGGTGAGGAAAAAGATTAAAGCTTTGGAATACCATACCGATCTTGATGCGATGCTCTGGGTGTTCGACTAAACGAGACTTATTTTCTCCATAGCGTAGATACTTTAAAAATGGCTGTCCGTTAAGTTCGATTTCACCATGATTCAACTGCTCAAGACCATTCAATAATCGGATCAAGGTCGTTTTACCTGAGCCAGATGGCCCGATGACAGAAACGACTTCGCCTGATTGTATAGATAGGTCGACTGAACCTAAGACCTCTACGTTGTTATATGCTTTGTGAAGTTTAGAAGCCTTTAAAGCCGGGTAATCAAACTCCGTCGTAGGCTTTACTTGAGGTACAGGTGCACTTTTGACCATTGCAATCAGTTTTTCTGAAGGTTGACGAGTAGCCTTAACCTTGGTCACATCGAGATAGTCCTCTAGGCGTTTAAGCAGAAAATCAAACACAGTGACAATTGCGACATAATAAATAGCAACAGCCGCCATTGTTTCCATAACTAAAAAGTTCTGAGTATATAAGCGCTGACCAACCAGGAGGATCTCAGTGAGTGAAATAACGGAAACTAGTGAAGTGAGTTTAACAATAGATATGTATTCATTAGCCAGTGCAGGTAAAGCGACACGTAACGCCTGAGGAATAACAACCAACCATTGAATACCGACAAAACGAATACCTAATGCCTGCGCTGCCTCGCCTTGCCCCTTAGGCACAGCCAGCAACCCGCCACGATGGATCTCAGCAACATAGGCACTTTCACACATCACCATGGCAATTAAACCAGCCCAAAATGGTTCTGATAAAAGATTGCTTGTAACAGGCAACATCTGTGGCATATTGTAAACAAAAATTAGCAGTACTAATAAGGGCAAGCTTCGGAACAACCAAATATAAAACTTTGCAGGTAACCTAAGTACAAAAAATTTCGATTGTTTAGCAAGGGCTAATGCAAAGCCAATGATAATACTGAGCGCCCAACTCGCTAAGCTAAGCTTAATAACCGTCCAACTTGCCCACCAAAAATCGGCTAAGTTGAATAAACTGAACATATAGTCCCAATCAAACATCATAGAATTGCTACCTTCTCTTAAAATAATTAACGAGACACTGATTCAGATCAAAACAATAAAATCTCAAACGTGTGCAATAACTATGCGGTGATATTAGGATCAGTAGCAATTACAATTTTTCTATCTTCTAGTTAAAAAAAAATTATCTAGCTGTTTAGACTGACAAAAAAGCTACTTTTAGAGAACCGGAACAATATGCCCAATATGCTAAACATTGCCCCAGAGCAGGTCACTTCCGTCCAGAATAAGGCGCGATAAAAATAGGAATTTGGATCCATTTTCGCCTGTTCTGGCTTCCCCCCTGAAACCACGGGCGTTGTCCAACACTGAAAAGTGTCAAATTTCATGGCATACAACTTGCTTATAAAATAACTACGCGATAATAAATAGTATGTTACCCAAGGCAGGTATATGAAAAATTTCACCCTGAAACAATTGCATTATTTTTCCACGGTAGTTGAAACTGAAAGTATTGCCGAGGCATCAAGGAAGTTGTACATTGCCCAGCCCTCGATCTCCATTGCCATCAAGAACCTCGAGTATACTTTTGGCCAACAACTTTTAATCCGACATCATGCTCAAGGGGTCTCACTGACGCCCGATGGTCGACGTTTCTACGATAAAGCCAGAGAGCTACTTCGCCTTTCTCATGAATTTGAACAAAACACCTTAGCAGATAGCGAAAAAACTAGCGGCAAAATTTCTATTGCCAGCTTTGAGTCTGTTGCGCCGTTGTACATTCCTAAGTTGGTTGCAGGCTTTAAAAAAATGTATCCCGATATAGAAATTCAGCTACATGATGGCGAGCAACATGAAGTGATGGTTGGATTACACCGCGGGCAGTTTGATCTGGCCTTTCTCTATGACCTAGAACTGGATAATTCCATTAGCAAAGATGCGCTGAACGTGCCTCATAAACCCTATGCCCTACTGGCAGCGGATCACCCTTTAGCAGCAAAAGACTCAGTCACTCTGGCGGAGTTAAGTCGTGAACCCATGGTTTTACTTGATGTCATTCCCAGTAGAAGTTATTTTCTAAACTTGTTTAGCGAAAAAGGGTTACACCCAAAAGTAGCTTACACCTCACCTTCCATTGAAATTGTTCGTTGCATGGTCGGACAAGGACTAGGCTTTTCAATACTGGTCACCCGCCCGAGTACCAAGGTGACATACGATGGCCAGAAACTAGCCTACGTTGAAATCGATGATGATATGGAAAGCTCTACATTGATCATGGCTTATTTAAAAATCACAGAGCCAACGAAACCAGCGCGTTTATTTATGGATTATTG
Source organism: Psychromonas sp. (assembly GCF_041586535.1). GTDB lineage: Bacteria > Pseudomonadota > Gammaproteobacteria > Enterobacterales > Psychromonadaceae > Psychromonas. The sequence continues at coordinate 15,920 of NZ_JBFGZY010000062.1, forward strand.
TCGAAATTACAACCTGGATGATTGCAGCATTCAAGCCATTTAATTAATACATAATATTTGTAAGGATAATATTTTTTCTATTTAGAGCGTATATTTATAATATTTTACCGCAATGATTTACTGCCATATCCTAGAAACATCTCCTCTCGGGTAATTATTACCCGGTATTACAAAGGTGCGTAGACATGACAGATAATATTACAGATATCGATACACTCATCATCGGTGCAGGACAGGCAGGTATTGCCATGAGTGAACACCTGACCAGTCAGGAAGTCCCACACCTGATACTGGAAAAAAAACGTATTGCCGAGGCCTGGCGCAGTGGCCGTTGGGATTCACTGGTGGCTAACGGCCCAGCCTGGCACGACCGCTTCCCGGGGATGAACTTTCCCCAAAAAGATCAAAACATATTTGTCCCTAAAGAAGAAGTTGCTGATTACTTTAACGCCTACGTAGAAAAATTTAATCTCCCAGTTCAAACTGGCGTAGAAGTACTCAGAGTTAACAGAAATTTAGGCACTAGTGGTTTCACCGTTGAAACTTCTCAAGGCACCTTCAACACTCAGCGCATAGTATCTGCTACCGGGCCATTTCAAATCCCAGTAATTCCGGCAATCGCTCCGGATATAGCAGATTTATACCAGATCCATTCCGCCAAATACCGCAATCCCGAACAGTTGCCTGAAGGTGGCGTGCTCGTCATTGGTGCAGGCTCTTCTGGTGTGCAGATTGCGGATGAACTTCAGCGGGCGGGGAAAAAAGTTTACCTGTCTGTCGGTCCCCACGATCGTCCTCCTCGTCACTATCGTGGCCGTGATTTTGTATGGTGGTTGGGGGTATTAGGTCTATGGGATACTGCAGCTACTGAACCTGGCAAGGAGCACGTTACCATTGCAGTAAGTGGAGCCCATGGTGGTACCACTATCGACTTCCGGGAACTGGCCCAGCAAGGGTTGAATTTAGTAGGTAGAACGGAATCCTTTGACAACGGCGTTGTCCGCTTTCGTGACGACCTAACGGCCAATATTTACGCTGGTGATGACAATTACCTCTCACTGCTGGATCAAGCTGATCAATACATTGAACGTAATGGCTTGGACTTTCCAGAAGAACCACAAGCACGCGAGTTTCTAGCCGATCCCGAGTGTATGACTAATCCGATATTGGAACTGGATCTTAAGCAATCAGGTATCACAACTATTATCTGGGCGACAGGTTACGCAACGGACTATAGCTGGTTAAAAGTTGATGCCTTTGATGAAAATAATCAGCCCAAGCATCACCGTGGCATATCCACTGAACCCGGCGTGTATTTCCTTGGCCTCCCCTGGCTTTCCCGTCGCGGCTCTTCATTTATATGGGGTGTATGGCACGACGCAAAATACATTGCCGATCAGATCCTTATTCAGCGTCAGTACCAACAATATAACAACGAAGTTTAATTAAGGAGTCATCATGCCAACACATACTCGTATACGCATGTTTAACACTAAAGAAACCTATCCGAATCAGTCCCTTGATAATGACCTTTGCCAAGCTGTCGTTGCAGGTAATACAGTGTATCTGCGCGGGCAAGTGGGAACCACTTTCGAAGGCACTTTGATCGGACTCGGCGATCCGCAGGCTCAGACTGAACAAGCCATGAAAAATATAAAACAACTCCTAGAAGAAGCTGGTAGTGACTTATCTCATATTGTCAAAACGACCACTTATATTACCGATCCACGATACCGTGAACCCGTATATCGCGAAGTAGGTCGGTGGCTAAAAGGGGTTTTTCCTATTTCCACAGGGTTAGTGGTTTCTGGATTAGCTCAACCACAATGGTTGGTGGAAATAGATGTTATTGCAGTCATTCCCGAGCAACAATAATTAGGAGCTATTATGACTATTTCTATTGCAGCCTATTGCCCAGAAAGCGGTCAGCTGGGTATCGCTATCAGTTCATCGAGCATTGCAGTTGGGGCTCGTTGCCCTTGGTTGTTGGCTGGGGTGGGGGCAGTATCAAGCCAAAACATCACCCTCCCGGCATTGGGGCAGAAAATTCTCGAACAACTGGAAAATGGACTGACGCCTGATAAAGCATTAAAAACGGTATTAGCCAATGACCAATTTAGCGCTTATCGTCAGGTTACAGTGATCAACAACTCTGGTGAAAGTGCCTGCTTCAGTGGTACCGAAACTCTGGGAATGCATAACATGGTGAAAGCAAAACATTGTGTTGCTGCAGGCAATATGCTGGCTAATCAAACGGTCATTGATGCCATGGTAAGCACCTTTGAAGAATCCAGAGGCGAGCTAACCAGTCGACTGATCACAGCATTGGCCTCCGGTATCGCAAATGGCGGGGAGGCAGGGCCCGTTCATTCGGCGGCTGTAAAAGTTGTTGATGACTACACTTGGCCTCTGGTCGACTTGCGCGTCGATTGGGCCGATAAAAACCCGGTCGATGAACTATTAAAACTCTGGCAAGATTACGAGCCCCAGATGCAAGCTTACGTTACTCGTGCGCTGGATCCACGCCAGGCTCCCAGTTACGGAGTGCCTGGCAATGAGTGATTCCCCCTCTGCTCTTTCCCCACAACTCCGGCAGCTGCTAAGCCAGCTGTTAGAGCTCGACACCACTAGCCGGGAATCTAATCTCGTATTGATCGAGGTCATTCGCAAATACCTCGAACAGCTAGGTATTGATTCCACGTTAGTGTTCAACAACGAACGTACTAAAGCCAACCTTTATGCTCGCTTGGGGCCTGCAGGTGATGGCGGTGTGATGTTGTCTGGCCACACAGACGTGGTACCAGTAGATGGCCAGAAATGGTCCTTTCCCCCCTTCCAACTTACCGAACAGGATGGCAAATGTTACGGCCGCGGCAGTGCCGATATGAAAGGGTTTATCGCCTGCATACTGGAATCTATCCCACGTTTTCAGCAGACTGATCTGCGTATGCCATTATACTTGGCTTTTTCCTACGACGAGGAAGTTGGTTGCTTAGGTGTGCGCACTCTGATTGAACACATTAAAGCATCACCGGAAAAACCCGCCATGTGCATCATCGGAGAACCGACTAACATGCAACCGGTATACGGACACAAAGGCAAGATCGCCATGCGCTGCCAAGTTCACGGGCATGCTTGCCATTCGGCCTACGCGCCAGAAGGAGTCAATGCCATTGAATATGCCGCCAAGTTGATAGGCAAGCTATCCGAGTTAGCTGAACCATTGAAGCAATATCAGGATGATCGCTTTGATCCGCCCTATAGCACGCTGCAAACAGGCATAATCAAAGGCGGCTCTGCCCTAAATATTGTCCCTGATTTCTGTCAGTTTGACCTTGAGATGCGTTACCTGCCTGAAGCTAATGTCAGCAACACCTTTACAGCCTTACAAGACTATGCCCAACATACTCTAGAGCCGGCCATGCAATCAGTTCATACTAACGCGAATATCCTGTTTGAATCATTAGCAGCATATCCACCATTACTGACTGACCCTAGATCTGAATTTGCTCAATGGCTCGCTGATTGGAGTAACAATCAAAAATTCGCTACCGTTTCCTTTGGTACAGAAGGAGGGTTATTTGATGAAATCGGCGTTGCTACTTTAGTGTGTGGTCCTGGTAGTATGGATCAGGGGCATAAGCCTGATGAGTTTGTCAGCACCGAACAACTCAAACGCTGTAGCGAGATGCTCGATAATCTTCGTCATTGGATGAGTCATTAATCATCTTTTCAAACGAAAAGAAAATGATGTAAGAAAAATAAAAAATTAAATTTTACGATAGGTAATAAAAAAGACTGTAGAAGATTCCACACTATGCAAAGCTTTATGAAGAAGTTAAAAGGAAACGCTAATGGAGAATAAAAAGAAGGTTATTTATTACAATATGCAGGGTGATCTTAACTATGAGACTCAACTACTAAAGGAATGGAATGTAGATGACTTGGAGCTTATCCAAGTAACCGGCAATAACCTAATTGAGGATATTAAGGATGCAGAATCTTTAACACTTGAATATACCAGTGTCGGTTCTGAAGCGTTAAAGCATTTGCCCAATCTGAAAATTATCGCGCTGCAGAGTATTGGATTCAATGAAATAGATATCCCTGCTGCAGATGCAGAAGGCATTTATGTTACTAACACACCTGGCTTTTGCGCCTATGAAGTTGCTTGTCATGTAATGGCATTATTGCTTGATATCAACCGAAAGATTAGTGCTTACAATCACAGTGTAAAAGCAGGAAATTGGAATCCTTTTATTGGCAATGAAATTCATCGATTAAAGGGGCAAACTTGTGGTCTTGTCTCATTGGGTTCTATTCCTCAAGCACTAATTCCAATGCTAAAAGGTTTTGGAATTAATGTGGCTTTTTTTGATCCCGTTAAAACCGGTGAAGATGCAAAGAAACTAGATATTATTAAATGCAACTCATTGGATGAACTCTTAGCAATATCAGATATTCTTTCTATACATGCACCACTTCTCCCCACAACAAAAAATATGATGAATGGAACAGCATTCTCACAAATGAAAGAGGGCGCAATATTTATTAACACTTCACGTGGTGACCTGGTTGATGAAAAAGCATTAATTAATAGTCTTCGCAGCGGAAAAATATCTGCTGCTGGACTGGATGTTCTTGTAGATGAGGTTAATCATGACAGCGAATTAATCTCGATGGATAATGTCATTGTCACGCCACATGTAGGCTTTTTATCTAAAGAGTCTTTAATGGATAGCAAAAAAATTGCACTTGAGCAGATAGTGATGAGGTTATCTAAAGGGATAAAGCCCGAATTTTCAGTTAATAAAAAGATGTCAACGATCCGCGAATGAATAAAAGGGATGCAAGCTCGAAGTTACACATATCCCACCTTACTCTCCAGAATTGAATCCGATAGAACAAGTATGGCAATGGCTTCGTCAATATAAATTAGCGAATAGGTGTTTTGCAAACTATGAGGATATTGTTAACGCGGTGTGCAGTGCTTGGAATGGTTTTTGTGAAGATACAAGCAGAGTGATTTCACTTTGCTTTCGGGAATGGACAAGACTGGAAACTTAATTATCGGAATTGGTATAAAATGTAGGATTGTGCAAGACGTTAAAAACCGCAAAAAACTAAAAACAAGGCTAATTAGCTATATATATTGGGTTTTATTTTACTTCAGGGAGTTTAAAATATTTTATAAAAAAGAGGGAGATAGGCAGCCTCGAACCAAATAAAATAAAACTTTAAATTCAAAAGCTTAAGGTTGAACCGAAAGACTTAAAAATAAAAAGGTTACATAAGAGGTTACATTAAATAAAAGCCACCAGCTAACCCCCTGTGTCAGGATAGTTGTCGCCTCTAATTTTTAGTTAGAGGAAATTAAAATGAAGAGAAAATTTACAACATCATTTAAGATACAAGCAGTAGAAAAGGCGCTTAGTCGGAATGAAAATACAACATTAACTGAGATTG
>NZ_JBFGZY010000063.1:0-21186 GCF_041586535.1 Psychromonas sp.
GCTCAACAGAAAAGTCATGAAGGTGCGAAAACATATGAGAGGCCAGAGGTAGCTCCTCAACTTGAGCCCGTATATAAGCCAGCATCTAACTTTGTTTGTAATTTCTTTTTGACATACGGCGGGAGTCCATATAAGCCCCTAAGTCATCTGGATAATATACTCAAAAACAGAGATTAAACCTGCAGCCAAAATGTAACCGGTCCATCGTTGCTTGATGAAACCTGCATATCCGCCGCAAACACCCCGGTTTCAACATTAATACCTGCCGCACGACAATTTTCATTAAACAGTTCATAAAGTCGATTTGCTTCAACGGGCAAAGCACCATTAGAAAACCCCGGGCGGTTACCTTTATTGGTTTCTGCCGCTAAGGTAAATTGTGAAACGACCAGCAGTTTACCGCCCGCCTGCCGGACATTAAGGTTCATTTTATCGTCGCTATCGGCAAACACCCGGTAACTCAGTACCCGCTCTGCCAGACGTTGACATTTTTTATCGTCATCGCCTTTTTCCACACCCAATAAAACCAATAAGCCCGCCCCAATCTCAGCAACACTCTCCCCGGCGATCTCTACCCTGGCTTGGGTAACCCGTTGTATTAGCGCAATCATATGTCAGCTCCCAGATATTCTTCCGCTGGTTTTTTATCTTTATGCTGGTGTAGAAACTCTTCCAGCGTCGCGGTGACTTCAGCACCTATTAAAATAATCAGCCAGCTGTAATAGGTCCATACAAAGAGAATTGGGATCACCGCCAGTGCACCATATATTAGCTGCTGAGAAGGAAAATTAGTGATGTATAACTTAAACAGATCCGTACCGATGGAAAAAAGAATCGCAGCAATAAAAGCGCCGATTAATGCGTAACGAAAACGCACCCTCTGATGCGGAACCAATGTGTACACACCGGCAAAGGTTAACCAGGTTAAGATAAACGGCATTAAGCCTAATAAGCGCTGCCCGAATGATAAAGATCCGTGCTCCTGCAGAATAGCAAAAAGATAAGAGCTTAACAGGACACTGCCCGCGATAATGACCGGGCCAAGACTTAAAATAGTCCAGTAAATAGTGAACGCATGTACTTTCGAGCGTTTATTGGTGCAGCGCCAGATGCGGTTAATGGTTTGATCTATGGTCGATATTAATAACAACGCAATAACAATCAGCGAGCCCATCCCCATCATGCTCATTTTTTTAGTGTTTTCAATAAATCCGGTAATATGCATTTTAATTGCATCGCCGGAAGTGGGAACAAGGTTATTATAAATAAGATCTTCAAATACCTGTTTTAATTCCGAAAAAACTGGAAAGGCAGATAACAGGGAAAAGACCACCGCGAGCAGAGGCACGACTGATAACAGCGTCACGTAAGCGAGGTGCCCCGCGGGAACTTTAATATTATCTTCTTCACTGCGCTGCCAAATAAATAATAGGTACTGGTACAGCAGTTTAATTTTAGCCGCAACGATCCCTTTGCCGAGTGTTGACATTTTTATCATCCCTGATTGTGATTCTCGCTTTACTATAAACCGAAAGTGCAGGCAAAAAAAAGGCCTTACCTAAGTAAGACCTTGATCTTTATTCCTGATTTCCGCGCTTCAGCATAGGAAAAAAGAAATTTAAAGGCTAGAATGCCATGAGGCGGGAAACTAACAAGCCTTCCGGCTCTCCAACCCTATGACCTTTCAGCCTTCTTTTTATGATTTTGCCGGACGTGAAGCACGTTTACGTTCATTTTCTGTAAGTAGTTTCTTACGGATACGAATGCTTTTCGGTGTTACTTCAACCAGTTCATCAACATCAATAAACTCAAGCGCCTGCTCCAGTGTTAAAACAATTTCAGGTGACAGTGTTTGCGCTTCATCTGTACCGGAAGCACGGACGTTAGTTAGCTGTTTACCACGTACACAGTTCACGGTTAAATCGTTAGCACGGTTATGAATACCGATAATCTGACCTTCATATACTTCAGCGCCATGACCAAGGAACAGACGACCACGATCCTGTAAGAAGAATAAAGAGTAAGTAACCGCTTTACCCGTTGCGTTAGAAATCAATACACCATTTTGACGCTGACCGATAGTACCGCCCTTATGAGGACCGTAATGATCAAAGCTATGATATAACAGACCAGAACCGGAAGTCAGGGTCATAAATTCAGTTTGGAAGCCGATAAGACCACGGCTTGGAATCATAAAGTCTAAACGGACACGGCCTTTACCATCCGGTGTCATATTAGTCATTTCCGCTTTACGGATGCCTAACTGTTCCATTACTGAGCCCTGATGCGCCTCTTCAACATCAACGGTTAGCGTTTCCATCGGCTCATGTAATTGGCCATCGATCATACGTTCGATAACTTCAGGACGAGATACCGCCAATTCGTAACCTTCACGACGCATATTCTCAATTAAAATACCTAAATGTAATTCACCACGTCCTGATACTTTAAATTGATCCGGGTTTTCAGTTTCTTCTACTTTAAGAGCAACGTTATGTACCAGCTCTTTTTGTAAACGATCAAGTATATTACGTGATGTAACAAACTTACCTTCTTTACCACAGAATGGTGAAGTGTTTACCTGGAATGTCATGGTAACAGTTGGTTCATCAACACTTAATGGCGGTAGTGCTTCAACATTGGTTTGTGCACAGATGGTATCAGAAATTTTCAGTTCGCCTAAACCGCTGATGGCAATAATGTCACCCGCTTCTGCAAGCTCAACATCATGACGCTCAAGACCTAAGTAACCTAATACCTGACCAACTTTCCCTTTACGCTGTTTACCGTCAGCACCAACGACTGTCACTTGCTGGTTTACTTTTACGCTACCACGGGTAATACGACCAACGCCAATAACACCAACATAAGAGTTGTAGTCAAGTTGAGAAATCTGCATTTGGAAATCGCCATCGCGATCCGCATCCGGGGGAGATACACTGTCAACGATAGTCTGGAATAAATCTTCCATGTTTTCGGTCTGTACATCCATATCAGTACTTGCCCAGCCGTTTAATGCTGATGCATAAACCACCTGGAAGTCTAACTGCTCATCAGTTGCACCTAAGTTATCGAAAAGATCAAATACCTGATCCATTACCCACTCAGGACGCGCACCCGGTTTATCAATTTTGTTGATGACTACAATCGGCTTAAGACCGTAAGCGAATGCTTTTTGTGTCACAAAACGTGTTTGCGGCATCGGACCGTCAACGGCGTCTACGATTAAACATACACTGTCTACCATTGACATAATACGCTCTACTTCACCACCAAAGTCGGCGTGTCCAGGAGTATCTACGATATTGATGTGGTAGTCATTCCAAACGATAGCTGTATTTTTAGCAAGAATAGTAATGCCGCGCTCTTTCTCTAAATCATTGGAATCCATAACGCGCACTTCAGAGCCACCGCGTGAATCTAACGTTCCAGATTGCTCTAATAATTTATCAACAAGGGTAGTTTTACCATGGTCAACGTGAGCAATAATGGCAATATTTCTTAATTTTTCTAACGACATGACGTGCCTCAAAAGTAACAGTAGTATGAAAAAATACCAATTAGGTAAACCTAGCGCTATTTCACACTATATTTATCTAATTGGTATTATATGCGCACATTGTAACCGTAATTTGAAAAATAGAAAGTTTTAACTCCGTCACAATTAACATAAGAGCAGTATTATTCGCTTTTAATGGCACTTTAAGGGGATTAAATTATCTATTTAAGCAACCCGAAACATACGCGCACCAATATAGGGCGAACTCGCACCAACATGGCGCAGGAAAAGGGGAATATTTCTCTCGTTTTAAGCAAAAACCTATATATAATCGAATATCGTCAGGTTGGCACAATTTTAGCCTGCTTGAGTAGTTCAATAATTTTGTTTATGGTTATCCACCATTTAAATGTCAATTGAGGTTCTAAACATGTCTTTAAACACAGCACAAGACGTTCTTAATTTAATTAAAGAACAAGATGTAAAATTCGTAGATTTACGCTTTACTGATACTCGTGGTAAAGAACAGCACGTTTCTATTCCGCATCATCAAGTAAACGAAGACTTTTTCGAAGATGGTAAAATGTTTGATGGCTCGTCAATTGCGGGCTGGAAAGGCATCCAGGACTCAGACATGGTCTTAATGCCGGACCCGACAACAGCAGTGCTTGACCCGTTTACAGATGATGCAACACTTAATCTGCGTTGTGACGTTTTAGAGCCTAAAACCATGCTTGGTTATGAGCGTGATCCCCGTTCTGTTGCTAAACGCGCCGAAGCATACATGCGTTCAACAGGTATTGCCGACACGGTTTTATTTGGTCCTGAGCCGGAGTTTTTCCTATTTGATGATGTGAAATACGGTAACAACATGCAGGGTTCATTCTTCGCAATTGATGCGAAAGAAGCAGCATGGAACTCAGGTACTGAATATGAAGAGGGCAACACCGGTCACCGCCCTAGCGTTAAAGGCGGTTACTTCCCTGTAGCCCCTGTGGATTCTGCGCAAAACATCCGTAGTGCAATGTGTTTAATTATGGAAGAGATGGGGCTGGTTGTTGAAGCGCATCACCATGAAGTGGCGACTGCCGGTCAAAATGAGATCGCCTGCCGTTTCAATACCATGGTCAAAAAAGCAGATGAAATCCAAATTTACAAATATGTAGTACACAACGTTGCTCACGCATACGGTCAAACGGCGACCTTTATGCCTAAGCCTCTTATCGGTGATAACGGCTCAGGTAACCACTGTCACCAGTCTCTTGGTAAAGACGGTGTTAACCTTTTCTCAGGCGACCAGTACGGCGGTCTTTCTGAACTGGCGCTTTATTACATCGGCGGTATCATCAAGCATGCTAAAGCACTTAATGCATTTACCAATGCCTCAACTAACTCTTACAAGCGTTTAGTACCGCATTTTGAAGCACCTGTAATGCTGGCATACTCTGCTGGTAACCGCAGTGCATCTATCCGTATTCCGGTAGTACCATCAGCGAAAGCTGCGCGTATCGAAGTACGTTTCCCGGATCCAACGATGAACCCGTACTTAGGTTTTTCAGCCATGTTAATGGCCGGTCTTGACGGTATCAAAAACAAAATCCACCCTGGCGATTCACTGGATAAAGATCTTTACGACCTTCCTAAAGAAGAAGCGGATGCAATTCCACAAGTAGCTGTTTCTTTTGAAGAAGCACTAGCCGCGTTGGATGCTGACCGTGACTTCTTAATCGAAGGCGGGGTTTTCTCTAATGAATCAATCGATGCCTACATCGCACTGAAAACAGCTGAATGTGAAGCCGTTTCCCGCGCAACACATCCAAAAGAGTTTGAGCTTTACTACAGCGTATAATTGCTCTTTAACCTCCATCCCCGACTGTAATCTTTAAGACCTACGGGGGGCAAAAAGGATCGCTTAATGCGATCCTTTTTTTTACCTCAAGCACAACAAATAACAATTTGGCACAGTTATTGCTTAACTTTCAGCAGTGTTTTATATTGTGAAATTAATAGTAAATCAGCTGTCACCGTGCAGCCCATACTTTACAAGCAAAGGAGCCCCACATGAGTGGAAACCAAACCCGTCTTAAAGCTATTGAGCAAATTGTTAATCGTGCACCAAAATCGGTCAATACACCTGAGCCGTTAAGCAAAATTTGGGCTACAGATGTTTTTAACCTGCAAAAAATGGAAGAAGCATTATCAAAAAATGCCTTTAAAGCGATTAAAAAGACGGTCCAAACTGGAGAGCCTTTAAGTGCGGCTACAGCTGATATCGTTGCGGCAGCAATGAAAGATTGGGCGCTAAGCAAAGGGGTTAAATTCTATTCCCACGTATTTTACCCGATGACCAATATCACCGCTGAAAAACATGACGGTTTTATTATTACCAATTCTGACGGCGGTGCTATTACTGAATTTACCGGCAGCCTGTTAATTAAAGGTGAACCGGACGGTTCTTCTTTCCCTAACGGTAGCCTGCGTATGACTAACGCTGCGCGTGGTTATACAGCATGGGATCCAACCAGCCCTGCCTACATTATGCATACGCCTAACGGCGCTACATTAATGATCCCAAGTGTATTTATGTCTTGGACTGGTGAAGCACTGGATAAAAAAATCCCCCTTCTGCGTGCCAATTCAGCAATGAACAGTGCAGCACAAAAAGTACTGACATTAATGGGTGAAACTGAAATCGCGACGCTTAACTCAAGCTGCGGTGCAGAGCAGGAATATTTCCTGGTAGATGAGCATTTCGCTAATGCCCGTCCGGATCTGTTATTAGCAGGCCGAACTTTATTCGGTGCTCCTGCAGCAAAAGGCCAGCAGTTCGATGATCACTATTTTGGTGCAATCCCTGAACGTGTTCAGGTATTCATGCAGGACTTTGAAGATCAGCTCTACCGTTTAGGTATTCCGGCTAAAACACATCATAACGAAGTAGCACCGGGTCAGTTTGAAATTGCCCCTTACTACGAAGCAGCAAACGTTGCCGCAGATCATCAGCAACTGATGATGACTGTTATGAAGAGTACTGCGAAAAAACATGGTTTCCTGTGTTTATTACATGAAAAACCATTTGCAGGAATCAACGGCTCAGGCAAACACGTTAACTGGTCAGTTGGTAACAGCACCCAGGGTAACTTGTTAGATCCGGGTAAGACACCCCATGATAACCTTAACTTCCTGCTATTCTGTGGTGCGGTAATTCGTGGTGTACATAAATTCGGTCCATTATTACGTGCGGTCATTGCTTCAGCTTCTAACGATCACCGTTTAGGTGCCAATGAGGCGCCACCGGCAATTCTTTCTGTTTATTTAGGTGATCAATTAGAAGGGTTATTTAATGATATCAAAGAGGGTAAGCTGTTAAACACTGCCGAAGGTGGTTTAATGGACCTTGGTTTATCGCAAATCCTGCACTTTGAACGTGATCCGGGTGACCGTAACAGAACATCGCCATTTGCTTTCACTGGTAACCGTTTTGAGTTCCGTGCAGTTGGTTCATCTCAATCCGTTTCCGGTCCCTTAGTTGCTATGAATACGATGCTTGCTGATTCATTAAACTGGATTGCCGAGAAACTGGAAGCTGCTTTAGGACAATCAGAAGATAAAGCTGTCGCTGCTATCTCTGTATTAAAAGAGCTGATGGAACAACACGGCAACGTTGTATTCGGCGGTGACGGTTACTCTGAAGAATGGCACAAAATGGCGGTTGAAGAGCGCGGCCTGAAAAATCTGCCAACCACTGCTGATGCACTGCCTGCATTACGTGAACAGTATGTTATTGATCTGTTCAAAAATACCAAAGTATTATCTCCGGTTGAGTTGGAAAGTCGTTACGAAGTTTATGCTGAGCAATATATTCTTTCTCTCGAAGTTGAAGCTAAATTAGTGGTTGATCTGGCGACTACCAGAATCTACCCTGCTGCAACCAGCTACTTGTCAGAATTAGGCTTAACTTCTTCATCAATCGCTAACTTAGGTATTCAACTTGATAATTCAGTTGCAGCTGCAATCGCTGCAGAAACAAATGCGATGATGGCTGCTGTTGCTAAACTAAATGAAGCGCTTGCTACTCATGACTTTGCTGACACTGAAGCACACATGCGTTTCTGCGCTGATGTTATCCGCGGCTTGATGGATCAAGTTCGTCAACATGCAGATGCTCTTGAAGGTTTAGTTGCCGATGAATTATGGCCACTACCTAAATACCAGGAAATGCTATTTATCAAATAGTTTTCCATCAGGGGTAAACAGGCTCGCCTGTTTACCCTATACCCAAACTGCTTGGGTATTAAAGAAGTGTTAAGAATAAGCCTCACTTGCGATGCATATAAAGTGAGTCTTATTATTAACATTAACAACGAAATCCCCGCTTAAATTTCATTAAACGGGTGGCATTAACATTTTTCAAATGCTTCACACTTTGAAGGGAAAAATCTGCACTAATATACGGTTTTTATTGCCTTAATGAATATCCTGAACCACAATTGAACCTCCCAATTCAAAGGCTTATTATTATGAAAAAAACTCTATTAAGTTTAGCAGCGTTAATTTTTCTATTTTCTTCAATCAATACATCAGCAGAGAGCAAAATTTATCACTGGATTGATGCCGATGGAAAAATACATTATGCCGATACAGCAACTCCCGGCACAGAAGAGATCCATTTAGATAATGGTAATGTGGTCAATATAAACAGTAATGCACCGGACACCGCGACAGAAGCGGCTGCATTAGAAGAGACCGCATCGGTTGCTGAAGCACTGCAGGAGTCTCTGGTTAAATACCGGGCAACCATTACTTCACCTGCGGATGACAGCCCGCTGCGCAGTAATGATGGCACTATTAATATCCAGGTTCAAACCGTGCCTGAAAAAAAAGCCACGCATAAGTTACAACTGGTTTTAGATGGCAGACCTCTGGGTAGCCCGCAAATTTCGTCAACAATACGCGCCTCGAATATTGAACGGGGTACGCACCAGATCCAGGTTCAATTACTGGATGAGCAAGGTAATATAGTGGCGCTGACACAAGTGGTTACCATCCACTTACAAAGAGCGTCCGTCAGATAAATAAGGCTGAAATGTTAAATAATCAAGCAAATTCATTGGCACTGGCCATCCTTGAAGAAGCAAATACCGCATTTGTCATTGTCAATGCAGAGTTAACACTCATCTATGCCAATCCTGCCAGTGAGATTTTATTATCACAAAGCAGACAGCGCCTTTCTCAGCAAAACCTCCAACAACTGGCCAGCCATTATCACTTCAACCCTACTTATATTGAAAATATTTTTACCCATAAAAATGCTTTTACTGAAAGTGAAACAACGCTATTTATTGATAGTCACCCGGTTTTGGTGGCGATAAGTGCGACCTATTTAAACTTTGAAAATAAAGATTATGTGATCATCGAGATGCACTGTATTGAGCAGCAGCGTAAGATTAGTCAGTTTCATTATCAGGAACACCAGCAGAAAGCTGCCAAAGATTTGGTCCGCGGACTCGCCCATGAAATAAAAAACCCACTTGGCGGATTACGCGGTGCCGCGCAATTATTAGAAAGTGAGTTACCCGATCCTGAGTTGAAAGAGTTTACCCAAATTATTATTGAGCAGGCAGATCGCTTAACTACACTGGTTAACCGTTTGTTAGGTCCGCAGACCCCCGGACAACGTGGCGAACATAATTTACATTCCGTGCTGGAAAAGGTCCGTAAATTGGTCAACATGGATCTGCCGGAGAATATCCGCATCAAAATTGATTATGATCCGAGCATTCCGGATTTTGAAATGCAGCCGGATCAACTGCAGCAAGCTTTGCTAAATATTGTTCAAAATGCAATACAGGCGTTGAATACCCTGCCTGACAGGAAATCAAAAATAATCTTAAAAACCCGCACGGCTCACCAGGTCATTATTAATGGTGTATTACAACGCCTGACTGCGGAAATTAAAATTATTGATAATGGCCCGGGAATTCCAGAGCATCTAAAAAGCACCCTGTTCTACCCTATGGTGACAGGACGCAGTGACGGCACCGGTTTGGGGCTGTCCATTGCGCAGGAGCTGATTAAACAGCACAGAGGCCGAATCGAGTGCCACAGCAGAGAAGGTTATACTGAATTTGTTATCTATTTGCCATTAACCATCTGATTTAAAAATAATAAAATAAGACTTGCGATTTGATTGAGGCAAGCATTAAACACTTAACATTGCAGAAAAGGAAAAATAATAATGGCTTCAGCTTGGATTGTGGATGATGACCACGCTATTCGTTGGGTTTTAGAGCGTACATTAAAAGCTGAGAATATAGACCATACCAGTTTCCCTGATGGCGAAAGTTTATGGCAGCAGCTGCAAATAGAGCAGCCCGAGGTTATTATTTCAGATGTACGTATGCCGGGCATTAATGGTTTGGAGTTAATGGAACGCATTCATGAACGTTTTCCCTCAATTCCGATCATAATAATGACCGCGCACAGCGATCTCGACAGTGCAGTTAATGCCTATCAAAGCGGTGCATTTGAATACTTACCAAAACCCTTTGATATTCATGAAGCGACGGCGCTAATTCAAAGGGCAATCAGCCATAGCAGAGAATTAAAACAAAAGAAAAAATCTCCGGAAGAAATGCTTGCAACACCTGAAATTATTGGTGAAGCACCGGCAATGCAGGAAGTTTTCCGCGTTATCGGGCGTTTATCGCGCTCCAGCATGAGCGTATTAATTAACGGCCAATCCGGAACCGGTAAAGAGCTAGTTGCCCACGCTCTGCATAAGCATAGTCCGCGTAAAGATAAAACCTTTATTGCCTTAAATATGGCCGCCATCCCGAAAGAGCTGATTGAAGCTGAGCTGTTTGGTCATGAAAAAGGTTCATTTACCGGTGCAGCGGCAAATCGTCAGGGGCGTTTTGAACAGGCCGATGGCGGAACACTTTTTTTGGATGAAATAGGTGATATGCCCTTAGATGTTCAAACCCGCTTATTACGCGTATTAGCTGATGGTCAGTTCTACCGTGTTGGTGGTCATCAGGGGATAAAAGTTGATGTGCGTATTATCGCAGCAACCCATCAGAATTTAGAGCAGAAAGTACAATCAGGTGATTTCCGTGAAGACCTTTTTCATCGTTTGAACGTTATTCGTATCCAATTACCCCCATTAAAAGAGCGCCGTGAAGACATCAGTTTATTAGCCCGGCATTTTTTGAACCATATCGGCAAAGAGCTAAATGTCAAAAGTAAACAACTCACTCAGGAAACCAGCGAATATTTAAGCCAGTTACCCTGGCCCGGCAACGTTCGCCAATTGGAAAATATATGCCGCTGGGTAACGGTGATGACCAGCGGACAGGAGATCCATATTTCCGATTTGCCGCCGGAATTAATCACTCAGGAAACGCAGGCAGATAATCAAGAAAATCCAGCCTGGCAGAAACAGTTACGGGATTGGACGTTAAGCGAATTAAAACAGGGAAAAGACAATATACTTGCCAATGCCATGCCCGAAATAGAACAAATTATGCTTCAGGCCGCATTAGAATTTACCCAGGGTAAAAGGCAGGAAGCCGCTAAATTACTAGGCTGGGGAAGAAATACCCTGACCCGTAAATTGAAAGAGTTTAATATTCAATAAATAAAAGATCCCGCTTGCCAGGCGCTAAGCGGGGTAATACTCCTATTTACGGTGTTTTAAAATGCTCCTGCAGCAGCAACAAAGAGGGATTGTCCTGATTGAGGCTGCCGGTAGCTGCAAAGCCCTCCATCTCGCTATCCCACCAGCGTAATAAAGCGAACCTTATAGCAAATAAAGCATCCTGATTGCTATCACCATACAGATCCGTCAGCTGGTTGTTTTGGATCACATAAAACGCTTGTACAGAACCACTTAACTTGTTTACTGTTAAAGGAATTCGGGAATTGTCGCTACGAATATTGAGATTCTCTGTCTGCGCCTGTTTGATAAAAAGCGTTTCTAAGGGCAGCATTAATGGTTGTGTATTCTGTCCGCTTTGCGCCGCAGTAGGAAAATTCTCTGCAGGCGGGATAAGCAAGTTCATATCTTTTAATAATAATGAGTCGATGGTGACTGACTTGACCGCCGGTAGCGTCGAAACAGTCGGGTCAAAGGTTAATAAAACCTGCGCCTGTAACCTTAACTGTCCAGCAAAAACATAAGCATCTAACCTCTCTACAACCACTGCATTTTTATCTATGCTTAAATCCAACTGGCTATCGCTGATATTTAGCTTTGGCAAATCGGCTAAATCAAGCTCAATACCTTGTATGAGCGCCGCGAGCCTGCCCTGCAGCAAATCCGCCTGAACCTGATTATCCGTGATGATATTCAGATTATTTACCTTTAAATCAGCCTGCTGCAGTTGTATCTTGTGCCCCGCCTGATGAATCTCTGCATTCAGATCGACTACCCGCAATTGATTTATGTGCAGCTTCTGCCAGGGCAGCACGGTTATTTTTAATTTGTCCTTATCGGCTGCTGAATCACCCTTTTCTGCCGCCATTAACGTATTCAATCCTGACTGATCCAGCTCTATATTCGGGCTGGAAATTTCAATCTCTGCAATTTCCAACTCTCTGTTCCACAGATCAATGCTCTTTATTTTTACCCTGAGCTGTGCGATCTGCAGCACTTCAGCCTGTTCAATAAACAGTGAAATACCGTTAACAGAAAAACCGCCATTGTCGACTAAATCCTGATCAATAGATTGAAAACTAATCTGGTAACCAGATGATTCGCTAATCTGCCTGCTGATCCAATTTGCATATTGGTTAATATCAAAAAAGCGGATAAACACCATCAGGGAGATGAAGAATAAAAGAGATAATCCGGTTAACAGGATAAAAAATCGTTTGAGTCTCTTTTTCATGACGCTAGGCATGAACATATTGCCCTTTATCGCCCAACCAGCGCTTGATAAGCGGTTCAATTAACTCAGGGAAGGAGTGCATCACGGTAAATGCTAACTGCTGCGTTTGTGGCAATAAGCTTTGATCGCGTAATAAATCCGCTATTTTAAAATCCGCAACCCCGGTCTGTTTTACCCCCAGAACCTCTCCCGGTCCGCGAATGGCAAGATCCTGTTCGGCGATATAAAAACCGTCATTACTTTCACGTAAAACCTGCAGGCGTCTTTGCCCGGTTTTGGAAAGCGGATGTTTATAAAGTAACACACAATGGCTGGCAATATCACCACGCCCCACCCGCCCGCGCAGCTGATGTAATTGTGCCAGCCCCAGACGCTCCGGGTTTTCAATAATCATCAGACTGGCATTAGGTACATCCACTCCGACTTCAATCACCGTTGTTGCAACAAGCAGATCCAACTGCCCATCTTTAAAATGATCCATCACATATTGTTTTTCAATGGCTTTCATCCGCCCGTGCACCAGCCCGATACGCAGATCCGGCAAGGCTAACTGCAGGCCGTTCGCTGTTTCTTCTGCCGCCTGACACTCTAAAACTTCGGACTCTTCAATCAGGGTACACACCCAGTATGCCTGCCGCCCTTCATTTTTACAGGAGTGATAGACCCGCTGGATCACCTCATCACGGCGGCTATCCACCAGTGCAACAGTTTTAATCGGCGTTCGCCCCGGCGGCAGTTCATCAATAACCGAAACATTAAGATCCGCATAAGCGGTCATCGCCAGCGTTCTTGGGATAGGAGTTGCCGTCATGGTTAACTGATGCGGAGCAAAGTCTTCTAATCGCCCTTTTTCCCGCAGCGCCAAACGCTGATGCACACCAAAGCGGTGCTGTTCATCGACAATAATAAGGGCTAAATTATTAAACTGGACACTCTCCTGAAAGAGCGCATGTGTTCCGACCACCATTTTAGACAGACCTAAGGTGATATTTTCCAGCTGATTGCGTTTTTCTTTAACGCGCATTTTTCCACAAAGCATGCCCACAGGCACCCCCAGCGGGGCAAACCATTTTTGAAAGTTAAGCAGATGCTGCTCAGCCAATAGTTCAGTCGGTGCCATCAATGCCACCTGATAACCCGCTTCAATAGCGCTTAAAGCCGCCAGAGCCGCCACCAGAGTTTTACCTGAGCCGACGTCCCCCTGCACCAGACGCATCATCGGGATGTTTTGCTGCAGATCCTGCTGAACCTCTCGAGTCACTCTTTGCTGCGCATTAGTCAGCGAAAATGGCAGGCTTTGTAATAGCTTTGTCTGTAACTCCCCGGTTTCTTTAAGCGCTACTGACTGATGCTGCTGTGCACTTAAGCGTAACGACAACATGCTGATTTGCTGAGCTAATAACTCTTCCACAATCAGACGCTGCTGGGCAGGGTGGGTTTTAGATTCCAATTGCCCGATACAGGCATCGGGAGGCGGACGATGGATATAAAAAAGCGCATCGGACAAACTAATTGGATGAGCCAATAAATGAGTAGGCAATAATTCGCGGATCTGATTCTGCTGCAGGTGCGCTAAAGCCTGATCGGTTAAATTACGCAGACTGTTTTGTTTTAAGCCCTCGGTCGTCGGGTAAACGGGTGTCAAGGTCTCCTCAACCTGTTGCTGGCTAACAGAATTGAGCAGGCGATAATCAGGGTGAGTCACCTCAAAGCCCTGATAACCGCGGCGAAACTCACCAAAACATTTGATCAAAGCCCCTTCGACAAAACTGTTTTTTTGGCCGGCATTAAAATGGAAAAAATTAAGCGTGGCACTACCGCTATCATCACTTATTGTACATTTTAAGATACGTCTTTTCCCAACTTGTACATTACAGCTTATTATTCTGCCCTGCACCGTCACCTGCATGCCGTCTTTTAAGTCAGAAATAGGATAAATCCGGGTGCGATCCTGATAATGTAACGGCAGATGAAAAAGCAGGTCTGAAACACTATGCAAACCGATTTTTGCCAGCTTCTCCGCAACCTTAATTCCCACTCCCTTGAGTGCTGTTAGTGGAATTTTTTCTAGTTTCATTTACAACCCCGGACGATTAGACAACGTAGCGACAATCATGTCTGCTTGGTATTATTCAGCATAAGCTCTGATTATTATACTCAAGCTACCTGAAGATGCAGGCATCGGCAAGCAGGGAGTTTGGATATATTTACATTATGTATCAGCGCGATGGCAATGCATTTATGCTTTTCAAGCGGTGTTTTGTTATTTAGCTTAAGCTATGGATAAGCAACTCGATAATTAATGGATTTGCTTCTATCTCCACAATACTTCAGGTTATTTTATCCGGACTCAACCCGGAGTTCAGAATAAGAGGCAACATGGGTATGTGTCTACTAATACCAATCAGATTAATTATCTGATCATTTATGCTTGTTAAAATAAATGCTAGCTTCGTTATTGATTTTGCAATTAGAACAGTTACTGCAATCAATGCCTCGCTTTCATTTATTTTTCCTGACGCCTAAACAGATCATTTAATTAATCCAATTGGTATAAGCCTATAACAGTTCAGACTCCAGTGTTGCTAACTTACCGCCGGCTAATCCTTCCGCGCTACTGCGCAGGATCTTCAATGATACCTTTCCTACCTGCATTAACTCTCTGGTAACGTCATCCAGAGATCGCTGATTGCCCGTCCGCTCACGGATTTCTCTATCCAGATCCTGCAAAAGAACCACCGCTCTGGCGGTTGTCGGGCCTGAGGAGCGTTTGACACGTAAGGTTGTTACCTTCTTGCTCCAGTTGATTAACCACCTGCGCACTTTTTGGTAACGCGCGTCGGTCATGCCGCCGGAGCGGTAGAGCAGTTCTATTGAATAGTATTCGGCCAATCCTTCGACAATCCAGTCGGCATTATTTTCCGCGCTAATACGGGTAATAACATGGACTAATTCGTGCAGCAGGGAACTGGTCCCGTTTTCGCTGACGAGGGGCCGGTCGGCGTGCAGAAACAGCGAGTTCGACGCCGATAAACCACCGCGCCACATCGGGTCACCGGCGCCAACGATCAGCAGCTTGGGGGGTAACTTGTGGAAGGTGCGCTCTACTTGCGGCCAGACAAAGTTGAAAAAAGCCAGTACATCCATGCGCTGTAAAGCGCTGCCCCTCGGTGCAGCGACAGAGATCTCGGTTCCACTGATAAAATCGCGACGCGTCCCGACTTTGCCTGCAATGATCCACCCTACCGGACGATCGAAATTGCGCTGCGGATTATCGATAATAAAGCTACCATTTTTGTCGCGGGGCCAACCCGTATCAACATGGCTCCAGCCGCTCGGCAGTTGAAAATTCAGGCGAGCCTCTGAGGTCGCTCCCTTTACCGCTTTGACGGCAGCCGCCGGAATCAGGTTGTCTCCACGGAAGATGGCCCAGTCCTCGGTGATGCGTGCATCGTATTTACCGTTGTCTCGTTTGCTGCTGATTTTCGCCGTGAACTCAAATTTTACCGCCCCCTCCGGGGGTTCCCAAACAGCACGACCATCCTTAATGCTGACCTTGCCGTCGGCTTTGATATCGCTATAGCGCTGTGGATCGATATTGAAGTCAACACTGTTAAGCAATCCGCCATCGGATATGTGAATAGTGACGCGGGCACTGTCTGTAAGCGGCTGCAGCACAACCCTATATTCGAGTTGATAGGTTTTATCACCTTTTCCCGCAAAGCCGGGCGAAGAGAAAAAAGCAAGAGCCAACAGAGCACTAACTAACAACAAGGTTGAACGCAACTCAGGAATGATCGGTAGACGCATTTTTATATCCAGCTAATTTATAGCCCCAGGGTAAATATCTAATCACTTGTGCGCTTAAAATAAGATCATCTATTTACCTGTTTGCTATTGTTATAACAGAGGAACAGTTTGCTTATTGGACAAAAAGTGTGCGCTAAAGTTCTGCGCAGTTGGACGTTGTTTATATTTCGGAGCACTCGGCTTTAACTTTGCCGACGACCAATAGCAGTCAGCCCTTTTTAACTATTTAGTCGCTAGAGCGGCATATAGTATTTCTGTATAGAAGGGTTTCACCTAATCACCGCTATTATCAACCATAAATTCGCAAACCTCAGCAAGCAAAGATTCACGTTTAGGGTCATCCAATTCACTATTTTTGTTATTCAATCGAGACCAGTTGGGGTTATTACGTAATTGACGTAACCATTTACCCCAGCTTTTAGGTAATTGATTATCAGAGTGACTAACTTGATAATCAATTTTGCTAACACTCGCATGCCCTCTTCTCTGCAGAAGCTCTAACAGTTTCAGTTGCCTTAACCATAATACCTGCATAGTCTGCTCGTTTAAGCAGATATAACGGGCTCCGGTGATTTTTGCTTCAATCTCATCAAAATAACGTTGTTTAACCCCCCATAATGCGCCGGCGATTCCTCCCGTTAAAGCAGCAGCGCCCAGGGTCATGCCTCCGGTAACAAGATCTATGGTCACACCCAGACCGGCCCCTTTGGCGATATTACCGGTTAATTTAATACCAAACTCCTGCAGGTTTTCTGCTGAGAAAAGATCCAGTTCCCATTGCCCGTGTTTAATAGGCAGTTCATTGTTGCTTAAATCCTGTTGGCGAAATTGATAAAGGCTTAACAGCTGTTTGACGCAGCCAGCTTCCAATTGGCGCACCTTATCCTGCAGCTTAGTGGTTGTCTGCTCAATCGCCTCAGCACTATCCTGGGTTTTAAAACGTGCACAGGCACAGTCAATAAAGAGATCCGCAACCATCTGCTTGGCATGAGCAAAACGTTCAAACCACTGCTGCTGACGCTGCTCTATTAAGCTCTGCAGCACCTTCTCTTTGTCAGCCAATAGGGTCTGCATTTTCTGATATATTTTCAGTTCATCTGAAAATTGAAAATTAACATTATCAAAACTAACATAAGCATGAAAATTCAAGCGTGCTAACTGTTGTTTCCATAAGCCTATATTGTCATGACCTGCCCGGGTAAAGTTCAAAACCGGAATAATGGGCTTAGCCGCATAGGATAAAATCTGCAGCTCATCCCGGTATTTGCCCAGAATAGGTTCACGCAGATCAATCACATAAAAGATCAGATCATTAGTTAATAACGCTCTTAATACCTTAGCTTCCTGTTCGAGCTCCGGATAATCCGTCAAATGCGCGAGAAAATAGTGCAGCCGCTCAATACCATCGACCGATCGCCCCTTAAAATATCCGTCTAAAATAGCAAACAGGCTGATCGAATCTTCCAATCCGGGAGTATCAAAAAGGGTCAAATCGGCACTACCGTCAATGCTGACAACACCACCCTCAACGTGGCGCGTTGTACCGGCCTGATCAGCGACCTCACCAAAATCCGGGTTGCGCAGCAGGGTGCGGATTAAAGAGGTTTTGCCTGCATTGGCATGGCCGACAACGGCCACTGAGAGTCCGTTATGCTTCATTTTGTTCACTTAGGCTGTCCAGCTGGATGATATTATCTAAAGGGATATTCACTTGCGCCGCAAGTGAATACCATGCATCGCGCCGTGTGATCTGTTGCGCTGGCTCTATTTTTAAATCATTAACCAACAATAAATAACAGGTTTTTGTGCTTTTTGCTGTTAGGGATTTAAGAAAACGCTGTACCCCTCTGTCCGGTACCCGCTGCAGGGCAACATAGATAACAATCGCCGGCTCTTTAACCGTGTTGATCGTGCTATCTAACTTTTGCTGACTTTGATAATCGCTCACATGCTGCATTAAGTGCAGCTTTGCCGGACTAACAAGCTTGATATGTTTCGCGACCTGAGTAAGCTGTGTATCCGATAACTCCAGGGCAACGGGAAAAAAAACATCAGGTAAGGCACTGCCCTGCTTTTCATAGGAGATGCTGCTTGGGTTATTAGCCGCACTATTATCGGGATCAACAATCAGGGTAACAGGCGGTTTTAATATTTGCCGTAGCTGCACATAATAGGGAATACTGAAATTTAACTGGTATTTGTTAGTCTTTATGTTTAGCAGCAGTTTCATCCACAGCATCAATAATAGCCTTGGTATCAAACCATAAATAAACAGACTGCTGATCAATAAACTTGACCAGGCCAGACGCGCATTTTCAGCATCTGCCAACAGCGTTACGCCGCCAATATTAGCATGCTGTATCTGTTCGCTGTCGGGCACGGGAAGACCGATCAGGTTGGGAATATAAGCAAGCAGCTCGGTTAACCACTGAAAGCTCTGCGCTGATAAAATACTGGTCTGCCAGACAAAATCAACCTGGTGTGTTGCCAGCATCACCAGCAGCATCAGCAGAGCACCGCCGAAATAACTAAGCCATAGCAGGTGCGAAAAAAAAGACAGCTGATAACGGCCCAATGCTGCACCGAAATAAAGCTTAAAATAATAACCGAATAAAGGCCAATAATTGCTTTCTTTAATCAATTCCTTGTTAAAGTATTTATCTGTTTTTTTCAAAACAAACAGACAACTGCGTGCTAACCAACCGTTATCGAACTTTATTGATTGAAAGAAAAACAGCAGCCACAACAATAGCGACAATAAATTAGGCAGGAAAAACAGTGCAAATGCCCAGAAAAAATTAATTTCGCCGCCCGGCTTGGTAAAAAAAAGCTGTTGTACTGTACTCGCCCCGAGAGCAAGCAGGAGCAAAGAAAAAAGCCCGAAAAGATGAGAAGTAAGGCGTTTGAAGTGCAACAGCAACGGCGAAATATTTAGCTCTGCATTCACATTTTCTGCACGCTGCAGCACTGCCTGCTCAAAGTTTGTTGATTGCTCCGCCGGGACGGAAGTGCATAACACCGGCTGATCACCTTCAATTGTGCGCAGCGCTTCAGCTAAAATCCGTTGCTCAAATAATCCCACTCAAAAACTCACTTCTATTTTGTTGAGCTGCGCACCGCCGCCCACCAGGATGGATCGGCATCAATTTGCCCTTCTGCGTCCAGAGGGGGGTAAGGCAGATTTTTCTCTTTGCATAATTTTGTGAAGATTGGATGTCCGCCTTCAAATAAAATACGCTGTACTTCCTGCTCTGGTAAACGGCATTCACCGTCATACATACCGGCAATTTCACGCTGTCTTTGCGCTTCATATAAAATAAGCGCGGAGGCAACCGAAACATTAAGCGACTGGCACATACCGACCATCGGGATAATAACATCCTGATCGGCCAATGCTAAAGCTTCCTCACTGATACCGTGTTTTTCCTGCCCCATCAGAATGGCCGTGGGTTTAGTGTAATCTACCTCACGAAAATCAATGGCACTATCGGACAAGTTAGTAGCGATAATCTGCATCCCTTGTGCCCGTAAAGCTGCAATGGCATCACTGGTCGTTTCGTGGGAATGCACGGTTACCCAGTTCTGACTGCCCGTTGCACTTTTCCCCGAAAGACGCATCGCCCGATCTTCCCATGTTGCATGTACATCACTGACTCCAACCGCATCAGCCGTGCGCACAATAGCGGCTAAATTATGTGGTTTATGCACCTGCTCTAAACAAACAGTAAGTTCTGGCTGGCGGCGGTTTAACATTTGGGTGATACGGGCGAAGCGTTCGGGCGACATAAAACTCTCTTTGAATAAATATGATAAAATAATATTGACGCTATTATACATAATAACAACATACAAAAATATCATCATATCAGCGCAGACCAAGTTACCATTATATTTATTGACAACATGATTTGTCTTCACGACTGGCAGGAATGATAACTATTTATTTTATACAAGGTTTACCATTATGAATTTTAGGGATTTAGAATATTTAGTCGCACTGGAAGAGTTAAAACACTTCCGCAAAGCAGCGGAAAAATGTTTTGTCAGTCAGCCAACGCTGAGCGGGCAGATACGTAAACTGGAAGATGAATTGGGGGTGCAATTGATGGAGCGTTCCCCGCGCAAGGTGCTTTTTACTCAAGCCGGACTGGACATTGTCGCAAAAGCAAAAACCATTTTATTAGAAGCGAAATCATTAAAAGAGCTGGCCAAAAGTTACAATGAACCGATGCAGGGAACATTGCATATCGGCCTTATCCCGACCGTTGCACCTTACCTGCTACCTTTGATCATTCCGGCGATAAAGACCCATTTTCCGGAGTTGTCTTTATATCTGCATGAAAAGCAAACCCATGTTTTAATGAAACAGCTGGAAGCAGGAGAACTTGATTGTGTGATACTGGCCGTGCTGCCCGGCATGGAGTCCTTTGGTGAATACCCGCTTTATCAGGAGCCTTTGGAATTAGCCATAGCTGATTCACACCCATGGACAAAAGAAACCGATATTGCGCTTCCCAAGCTGCGTGGTGAACATGTTTTAATGCTCGAAGATGGTCATTGCTTAAGGGATCAGGCATTAGGCTTCTGTTTTGCTGCCGGTGCAGTAGAAGATGGCAGCTTTCAGGCCACCAGTTTGGAGACCTTACGGCATATGATAGGTGCTGAAAACAGTATGACCCTATTGCCGCAACTGGCTATTCCTGCAAACAGGCATCAGGACGGTATCAAGTACATTCCCTTTAAAGCGCCACAGCCTTACCGGGATATCAGTTTATTATGTCGTAAAAACAGCGTGCGCAAAGCCTGTTTTGCGCAATTAGCAAAACTGGTCAGCGCGACGGTGGAGAAGAAGTTGAAGCAGTATAGATAACGGCGGTCAGCGGTCAGCGGTCAGCGGTCAGCGGTCAGCGGTCAGCGGTCAGCGGTCAGCGGTCAGCGGTCAGCGGTCAGCGGTCAGCGGTCAGCGGTCAGCGGTCAGCGGTCAGC
>NZ_JBFGZY010000064.1:0-20843 GCF_041586535.1 Psychromonas sp.
GATTGAGGTGGTAACACTTTACGTAAAACAGCTTCTTTTCTTTCTGGTGAATATCGAGTCATTCCAACCTAAATTACCGCTCCCTGTTTTTATTATTAAGTGAAAACTAAAGGGTGACAACTAGTCTGACACAGGGGGTTAGTGATATATATGGTTTATACCAATTCCAATAATTATCTACTCATTAATGCTGGTTAAAATGAATGCTAGTGACGTGGTTAACTGAATCCCCCTTCCCCTCCACAGTTAAGATATCTAATGAACTTAAACCGGAGAAATAGAATGAAAATACATAAAAACTATTCAAATTAAATTCAATATCGCTCTTCAATGTTCAAGATTAGAAGTTTGCAATTCTGCAACATTTATTAAATCAACCACACCTGTTGCAGAAACAACCAGTGATTCTGATCCGTCCTCAAGGACAAAATTGATAAATGTCGTATCAGCATTAATTGGGCTTATAGCCCCACTATCTGAACCGTTTTATTGGAGTAGATTTAGATATAAAACAACATAATTTATCTACGATTTATTCGTCTGCAAATGCCCAAAGTGTCCCTGATGAGTCTCCATGAGACACCAACAAAAACCTAGTGCATTGATATATAATCATTTAAATCACCAATCCGTCCAATCGAGCATCGGTGCAATGGAAAAGCGGTTGGACGGATAGTGTTGTACTTTATTCATATTAATCAATATCTTATTATTTAAACAGTTTTATACAGCAGGTTATTTGTGATTTCTGCGTTCTTTTGGATGCGCTATCAAAGATCTCATGAGGAGCCGTTGCCGGACTGCATGACAAATTTGAATTTTATAGAATGGAATATAACATGACAGCTGTCATTATTGATAAAAAGCTCTGTAAAACGGATCAAATACATTAGCTTTGAGCAATCGCCAAAGCCTTTGGCATAGCCCCGGCCGAGCTGCCTGACATTAACAGGAGACGAGTCCCCGGATGCAATAAGCGTGATTGTCACAACTTAAAGCCAGCTCAGTCACCCGGGGAAATCAACACAAAAATAAACACATACGATCAAAATATAACTTCAACGGGCATACCCTCAAGTATGTTAGTTTCATCTTTAAAATCATCCTTAAAACTTAAAGTCACTTTCATTAAGGCGGTTCGTGTCTCAAAAGGCTTAGATAAAGATGACGGTATTTCAGATGTCAGCTGAGTGGGTTTTGTCACCGTCGCGGTTTGCTTCATACCACTTGCAAATTTAATTTTCGCAACTTGTCCTACTTGCGCTATAGAGACATATTTGGAATCCAAATAAGCAGTAATTTGTGGCGATGCTCCTTTGGCAGAAATGAGCAATACATCATCTCCCGCCCTCAAGTTATGACCTTTAAGTTTTTGAATTTCAATTACCTTAGCATCAAAAGGGGTATTGACTGATAAGCTTTCCCTTAGGCTATTTTTATTACTGAGCGCTTTTTCAATGTCCCGTATAGCAGTGGCGACTTCGCCTACTATTTTCTGATTTTCGAGAGTAAGTTGAGCTTGTTCATAGCTAATATTTGCATCTAATACATTTTTATTCGCTTGGGTATAACTTGCTAAAATAGCGGCATAATCCACTGTGGAAATATTACCTTTTTTTACATAGTCATCAAATTTAAGCTTAATTTCCTGCATCTTTTTCTGATGCAGCTGTGCATTTGTAATTGCATTAAGATAATAATTCAAATTAGTTTGTCTGCGCTGCTCATCAAACTGTTTAAGTTTATCAAGTTGTTTTTGTAAAAAAGCAATTTCGGCATTTAAGATATTGTCTTCCAATTTAAATAAAGGAGCTCCCTTATCAATCTCATCACCTTCTTGCGGGTAAATAGAAACAAGCATTCCCTCATGGGGAGCGTCTATGCCCACCGGGTTATAGGTAATAATTGCAGGTGCAATCACCAATATAGATGAACGCATAAAGTAATAGGCAGCAAAAATGAGTGGACTTATAATTGCCATAACCAGTAAAAACCAGCGGATTCGATAGCCTGTTCTTTTTGTACCTCCATATATAACCTTCATCCCTTTTTCGCTGTGCGGCTTTTTTTGTTTATCTAATAAAAATTCAATTTTCAAAATTTTTTACCTTTTTTAATCACCCACCAGGGAGCCATGTTAGATTCCTCATGTGAACGCCGTAACACTTCATTACTAACAGCAAACGCAGTCACAATCCGGCTAAGAAAAGCATAAAAAGGGTATATAAATAACCACAACAGCATTCTTAAATCCGCATTTTTTCTTTCCGAAACAAGTAGCAAGTAGATTAAAAACTTGATAACCACCACTGTAAAATATAAACAATATAAAAGCAGTATAACAACGACTGCAACTTTTAACGGGTACACAACAAACAGATAAATGGTGAATAGTACAACCAGCAAAGGTATTAGCACATTTTGTAATACGCCATATACAAAAGTGTAAATAAAAGTCGGCCACCCCAACAAGGATGGGTTTAATCCCTTTATATGCTTACGTAAATATAAAAAAAACAGGTCTCCATCCCAGCGCAAACGCTGCGAAATATAACCTTTCAGGGTATCCGGCACATCGGTATGCCCGACCGCATGTGGAGTAAAGGCCAATTTCATATGAGGATAGCGGCGTTTATACTGCTTTAACCTCATCGTTAAATCTAAATCTTCAGCTGTATGTGTATCCCACCCACCTACTCTTTTTAAAATAGTTTTACGGAAGGCGCCAAAGGCACCAGAAATATTATTTAACAAGCCGAGTTCACTGGTACCCGTTTTACCCGCCTGCATCGACATCATATATTCCAGAGACTGCATACGCGTTATTAGGTTCGTATCCCAATTTCTAACCCGTAAAGCACCGCCGCTGGCCAATACATCGCTGTTGGCAAATCGTTTAGCCATATTCCAGGCAACATCATTATCAAAAGAGGTATCACCATCAACATTGATAACAATTTCATTATTAGCTTTTGACAAACCGGCATTCAATGTCGAGACTCGTCCCCCCCTTTGCCATTTGGGTATTACCCTAACGGTTCTAAAAGGCGTGTTGCGGTACAAATGATAAGCCTGCATTGCCGCTGCGTAGGTCTCTTTATTTTGAACTGCTCCGTCAATAACCACTAAGATTTCGATTTCAGCTGAATAGACTTGTTCAACTAAGGTATCAATTGTTTGCAGAATTGAAGGCCCTTCGGAATAGCAGGTGATAATAAAACTGATAGAGGGAAGGTGTTCAAGCTCGGTAGGTTGATTAGACCAATACCATTTCAGGATCCCAATAACCGTTAAAATAATTAACGGTACTTCAAACATAAGAAATAGCGGTAAAAAGAGAAAAATAGCGCGGACGTCGGCACTGATCAAACCAAATAAGTTAAGAAACAGGTAATATATTTCACTCATGCTAAAAAACACTCATTTTTTCTGCCAGCCATTGGGCATTATCTTCAGGTAATGAAGGGTCAGGAAGTGACCAAACCTTTATTTGCAAATAAATGTGTTCGTATTCAATTTTCTCGATAGTATCCGTTAGTCTTTTCTGCAAAACAGGTAAAGATGCTTTTCCTGTCATAGGCAATAAAATCAGAACACTATCATCACTATATTGACAGCTGATATCAGAATCTCTGAAGATAAGATCCAAGTTTTCACTAAGTTGATTGATCAGCTCAATTAAAGCGATTTCACCATACGCATTTAAAAATGGGGCAATATTTTTAAACTTCAAAGCAATTAACAAATCTTCCTGCTTATGCCGGATTGATAATTGATTGCGCCAGGAAAGCATGGCCTGGAATATGGGTTTATCAACGTTGCCACTTAACGATATGTGCGAAATATGACTGTTACCACCATGCACCAATAAAAAATGCGCATTTTCCCCTTTCTTATACTCTAATAAATTTCGCATAATCAATTCAGAAATATCACTTAAATGATCGCAGCTTAAACAGGATGCTTTGGTTTTAGCTTCAATAAAGTCATGGTTACAATCCAAGCAGACAAACATTTCAAGGGGTCTGTCATAATCAACACCAATATGTTTTAAATGTGTCAAACAGTTCGGACAGGTTAACCCACTTTGGTGAATAAACTTTTTCTTATCTGCCACATGACCGCAGGTAAAACAGTGTAAAGAAAGCTGTTCTTTTATATTTGGGCTAAAGCAGGATGGGCAGGTTTCAATATAATTCAGGTGACCACTATTACACTGGCGGCAATAGCGAACTCGATCAACAAATTTACTTTCCGCAAAGTTATTCGACTCTAACTGTTTTGCCAGATAGATAAATGGGGTTTTCTGGGCATGGTGATAGAGATTTAATAACGGGTAACTGTATATACTATCGCTATAACGATCGCGTTTAGGCTTCAGCTTTCTATTTTCATTCAGCCACAAATAGGCCAGCAACTTGTCGGCAGGAGTTTTTGATAATAGAGATAATTTAGCGGCGGTGTTTGATATTTTTTGTTGGGAAAGCAAACCATCACAAAGGTACTCACTTAATTCACTGTGGCTCTTAACGTAAACAGTCCAAGTCCAACCATGCTCGGATTGATGTATTCTGCTTAACAGTTGATCTTGCTGTTGCGTATCTAAATCAATATAACAGGTGATACTTTTTTCAATTAATAATTCAGACTCAAGATTTAGTATTACAACTTGATACTCAGAAAGTAATTTTTCCGCCATTTTTGCATTTTCGGAAAATACGTATATTGTTAATTTTTCTGAATCCATATTCATTGTTACCTTTCGATCTTAATAATTCATTCATACTGTTTAGCTTGTTCGCGCATCGATAGCCACATTCGATAATATGCTTTCTACTCGGGGAAAATAGAAGCCAAAAAAATTTATTCTTTATCCCTTTAATAACGTTGTTACTTTCTGTTCTATAAAAGAGAAATGAAAGAGCAGCCAATGGCTGCAAATGTTAAATGTCGATACTTGACAATTCAAAGCCTGTTTCAGATATTGCATAGAGTTCAATACGGTGTTTTTTAAATTCGCAAATTGTCAGGTGAGGATCGGCGATAAAACCGCCAGGCTGATGGCCGCAGCCGGTATCAATAAATAATTGTCGATACTTTAATCGCGGCTTATTCAAGGGAGTGTGCCCGGAAACAATAAAATCAATGCCTTCAACAAGATGTTCATTATCATCGTTAATATAATCCCGTCCCCAAATTAACTCATAATAGCTGTCCGGGTCTAAATCCTCTTTACTGGCAGGCCATTGATTAAAGGGGTATTGGGCATGGATCACCCCCACTTCTCCCGCCAATGTGGTAACCCCCAACGTCAGACAGTAGCAGCTCTCAACAATTTCCTGTGCCAGTTGCTTTTCTTCTTCATACAATGCATCCCACCAGCTGCCGCCGTTAAAATACCAGTTCATTTTCATGGTGAGATCATTGTTGGCAGTATCGAGTAAAAATTGCTCATGGTTGCCGATAGCAGGTATAAACCAGCTCTTTTTTGCCAGTAAAAGGCACTTAAAAGATGCTTCCCCGCGGTCAATCAGATCCCCGACAGAAAATAGTCTATCAACGGTGAAATCAAAGTTGATCTGATCCAGTGCCCGTTTAAACAATGCGAACTTCCCATGGATATCACCGACAAAAAAATCCCGTCCATCTTGGTTTAAAGAATAATAGCAATGAACCGGCAAACTATAATTAATCATTATCCCCCCTCGACATCACCAGCCTACACAGGTTACCCCTTATTACTTTAGTCAAAACTTAAGCGGATAAATTCAATGACGGCCGCGTTTGCTAATCGGCACGGAAATATAACTGACTATGTTAAGATATGGTATTGTCCAAATAATCCTGAGCATCGCGAGCATCTTTATGCAAGAAACTCTTTTACAACGCGCCACCGATATCTGTAAGCAGAAACGGATTCGCTTTACAGCAATACGCCAGCGTGTCTTTCAACTAATGGTGGAGCAGGACGGGGCGGTAAGTGCCTATGAGCTGCTTGAGCAATTACAGCAGCACGATGCCAATGCTAAACCACCTACTATCTACCGGGCGTTAGATTTTCTCTTGGAGCATCATTTTATTCATCGAATTGAGTCGTTAAATGCTTACCTGATGTGCGCTCATTTTGGGTGCGAGCATCCCATGCAGTTGTTGATTTGTGATAAGTGTAAGAAAGTCATTGAACTGAGCGATCCTGTTATAGATGCCGCTTTTTCCCAACAAGCGAAACAAGCACATTTTCAAATCACCAACAAGGTATTAGAAGCGCACGGGATTTGTTACAACTGTCAGTAACCTTGAATTTACAAGCAGAGAACATAGCGGGTTGATCTACACTACTTAATTTAAGATAAAAAAAACCCTCTTTACCAAAACCGTAAAGAGGGAAAACTAAGGAAATAACTATGAATTTAACTAATTCACAGTATTAGTACACAGCAATTAAATTAAGTTCATAAAATTTTTGATTAATTGCATTTATACCAAATCCGATAATTATCTATTCATTTATGCTTGTTAAAATGAATGCTAGCTAGACATAAAACTACGTTTTAGTCTTTGTTATTGATTTTGTAATTAGAACAACTAGTTACCGCAATCAATGCCTTGCTTTCATCCATTTTTCCTACGCCTAAATAGATCATCTAATTAACGGAATTGGTATTAATATTTGCTATCAAGGTTCAACAAGAAAAAATTTCGGAGCAAAAAAAACTCCTTACAAAAAATATCTATTGTAAGGAGTGGAGATATAAAACTAAGGATGGAAAACTATTTTCAAAATATTTGTCAGCAGTAATTTAAAAAAGTTCCGCATAACCTAAATAAATTTTCATTAATGAGCCTCATCCCAATTATCACCGACACCTGCATCGGCGATTAAAGGGACATCCAGGTCAGCAGCTTTTGCCATAATGGCTTGAATCTCCTTGGTATAAGACTCAACAAACTCCTCTTTAATACTGAACACTAATTCATCGTGCACCTGCATTAACATCTGCACACTGCCTTCCGGCCGCCCTTCTATCCATGCAGCCATATCGATCATCGCTTTTTTAATGATATCTGCGGCAGTACCCTGCATAGGCGCATTGATCGCGGCACGTTCAGCCGCTTTTTTAAGCATGCCATTACGGGATTTAATATTAGGCAGCTGCAAACGACGTCCTAAAATCGTTTCCACATAGCCTTTTTCGTTGGCTAATGCCCGTGTATCTTCCATATAGGTTAGTACGCCGGGGTAACGCTTAAAATATTTATCCATGTATAACTGCGCTTCCTGACGGCCAATATTTAACTGTTTTGCCAGACCGAATGCGCTCATACCGTAAATCAGTCCAAAGTTAATCGCTTTCGCACTGCGTCTTTGATCAACAGTGACTTCATCCAGAGGCACAGCAAAAACTTCAGAAGCAGTCGCTTTGTGGATATCTTTGCCGCTGGAAAAGGCGTCTAACAGACCACTGTCCTGGGAAAGATGCGCCATAATACGCAGTTCAATCTGGCTGTAATCCGCCGCCACAATTTTGTAACCCGGCTGGGCGATAAAAGCCTGACGGATACGGCGCCCTTCCGCGCTGCGAATGGGGATATTTTGCAGGTTTGGATCGCTTGAAGATAACCGACCGGTAACGGTAACCGCCTGATGATATGAAGTATGCACCCGTCCGGTTTTTTCATTGACCATTTTAGGGAGTTTATCCGTATAGGTG
The DNA here is from genome assembly GCF_041586535.1 of Psychromonas sp. Classification (GTDB taxonomy): domain Bacteria; phylum Pseudomonadota; class Gammaproteobacteria; order Enterobacterales; family Psychromonadaceae; genus Psychromonas. The sequence continues at coordinate 7,713 of NZ_JBFGZY010000064.1, forward strand.
GATTTTAATTTACTTAAACCACGATGCTCAATAATTAATTTCGGCAACGGATAGCTGAGAGCCAACTCTTGTAATACCTCTTCTGCCGTTGATGGCGCGCCCTTCGGCGTTTTCTTTAATACCGGTAAATTAAGTTCATCATAAAGAATCGCCTGCAGCTGTTTTGGTGACCCCAAGTTAAAGGGTTTACCTGCTTCCTGATAGGCTAATGTCTCAATTTCTAATAACCGCTGGGCAATTTCCGTGCTTTGTTTATCCAATAGCTGACTGTCAATGGCAACCCCGCCGCGCTCGATATTGGAAAGAACCGTTAATAAAGGTAACTCAATATGATTAAACACCGACAATAAAACTGGTTCTGCTGATAATTGCTCAAACAGATGTAGGTGCAGGCGCAAAGTGACATCTGCATCTTCAGCTGCATAGGGCGCTGCCTCTTTGATGCTGATTTGATTAAAGGTCAGTTGATTTTTGCCTTTACCGGCAATCTCTTCAAATGCAATGCATTTATGACCAAGGTATTTAAGCGCTAGCGTATCCATGTCATGTCGCCCGGTACTGTCGAGTACATAAGATTCGAGCATAGTATCGAACTGAATCCCCTTCAACTCAATACCATGATTGAGCAGTACACTGCGGTCATATTTTAAATTTTGCCCGACTTTTTTGGCCGATTCGCTTTCCAATAATGGTTTTAATTTTTCCAGAGTGTCGGTTAATGCTAACTGCTTAGGTGCATCAATATAATCATGGGCAAGCGGTAAATAGGCAGCCTCAATAATAGCATCTTCTTTACTGCCGGGATTTGTCTGCACAGCAAAAGAAAGCCCGACTATGCTCGCCTGCATATAATCCAGGCTGGTTGTTTCAGTATCAAAAGCGAATAACTCGGCTTGTTCTAATTTGCTTATCCACTGGGTTAATTGCCCCTGCGTATAAATGGTTTTATAACCACTGCGGTCAATGCCTGCCTGCACCATCGGCGTATCAGAGGATTCATTGCCTGCACTGCTGGCAACGGAAGATTGATTGTTAACCATACTGCCGTTATCCAATAAAGCGGATAACCAGCGTCTAAACTCTAATTTGCCGAACAGTTTAATTAATGCGTCGGTATCCTGAGCTTTAGGTTTAAAGTCATCATAACTTTGCGATAATTCCACATCGGTTTTAATGGTGGCGAGTTGATAGGAAAGACGCGCCATCTGCTCATGTTCAACCATTTTTTTGGCCATGCTTTTACTGCCGCGGAAACCAAGTGCTGCCAGTTTTTCCAGATTCTGGTAAATGTTGTCCATCGACCCCAGGCCCTGCAGCATAGCCAGCGCAGTTTTTTCGCCAACCCCGGGTACACCGGGAATATTATCGACCTTATCGCCCATCAGGCCGAGATAATCGATAATCAGCTCAGGAGGAATACCAAATTTTTCATTTACCCCCGGCACATCAAGCACAGTCCCGGTCATGGTATTGATTAATAAAGTATTCGCATCGACTAACTGCGCCATATCCTTATCACCGGTACTAATCAATGTGGTGATCCCCTGTTCACTTGCCTGGCGGGACAGCGTGCCGATAACGTCATCGGCTTCAACACCGGGAACGGTTAAAATAGGTAAGCCCATCGCTTCAATAACTTCGTGTAAAGGAGCTATTTGACTGCGCAGATCATCCGGCATACTCGGGCGGTTAGATTTGTATTCGGTAAAAAGGTCATCACGAAAGGTTTTCCCCTTCGCATCAAACACCACCACAATATGGCTGGGATTAAATTGCTTTAATAAACTCTGCAGCATGTTGACCACACCATAAACGGCGCCCGTTGGTTCGCCTGCAGAGTTGGTCAAATGTGGCGGAGCATAAAAAGCGCGGTAAAGATATGAAGAGCCATCAACAAGGATGAAAGGATTTTCCGGAATAGTCGCCATCTGATTGCTACCAATGTAAGAGAAAAATAGGTAGTGATTATACCTATCCCCTAGCGACTTGGAAGTGCAGGCGGCATTAACGCAATAAGAAATGAAAAATCTATTTAGAGCAGATCTGCTAATGCCCTAATCAGTAATATTTTGGATTATAAACAACTTGCCGAACGGGTTTTCATTGTTAATAAATATCACCATAACAAGCGCTCAATCGGCAGGTCGTTTTTTGTTCAAAGTGATAATAGCTAGGATAAAATGTAAGTACCTATTCACTTTCCATGGAGAAGGGCCTGTGGATAACTCTGTTAGTTATTTTTAGTAAACTTTTGAGCCGACTCGAAGAATAAAATATAAGCATTTATTATCAATAGGTTAAATTTCGTCCAAAACAAAAAAATGCACATAACGAATTTATCGATATGTGCATAAAAAAATTAACATCCTGCATTTTAGGTTTGCGGGATCAGCCTAAGTGATTCTTAACCGGGTTCGCATACATTTTTAATACTATTTCCTGAAGCTCCGGTTTTATCTCGTCCAGGCGGGCTTTAAAGCGGTCTTTATCTGCAGTGGCGATAGACAGCAAATCTTCTTTTGCCGCAATCAGGTTAGAAGGATGTAAATGGTAATTGCGATAAATCTGACGATCAATCTCCTGCGCAACCATCTCGGCGTCGCTGAATTCACCTTTTAACGGCTGACCGAAGGCAACATGAACCCGCCCTTTTTGTCCGGTAATGCCCCTTACAATACTTTCAATATCTTCGAATTGGGATTTTTTATACTCGCCGAATTTTGCTTTGTCATATAGCTCCTGCGCTTTATGCTGATCACAGGGGTCAAATTCATAAGAAACCGCGACAGGTACAATATTCAATGTATTAATATAATCGGAAAAGCTAATTTTCTGCTTTTTACCATTCACATAAAACATTTTAATAATGGCCGGCTCAGTTTTATCAAAACCATCTTTTGCCCGCCCCTCTTTTTGCGCAATCCAGATATTACTTTCATCCTGTAAAGAGGTAAAAATATAATCAGACAGATGCGCCAGGGATTTCATCATTTCCCGCACTCCGGACACAGAGCGTCGTACGATAAAACTTTTATTCATACGCATCAAATCAGACACATAAGGTTTACTCAAGAGGTTATCACCAATGGCGATACGTACGGTTTTAAAATTTTCAGAATATAACGCCCAATTTACAAAAGCGGGATCCATGGCAATATCTCTGTGGTTTGACACAAAAAGATAATTCTGCTCAGGATCAAGTTTATCAAGACCGGAATAAGTGAAGCCGGTGGTGGTAGATGCAATCATATGCTCCATATAACCGCCAACAACCCGTTGCATCTCATCAATACTATTGATAGAGCCCCATTTATATAAAAAATAACGGCGAAGTAAGGGTTTTAATATAAACCCTGCAAATTTGGCGATTTTAGAAAAACGGAAACTGATAATCGCATTAATAAACTCATCATTTTTGATAACGCGTTGAATTGCAGGCTGAATTTCATCATCATTATAAGCGCGGATATCACTAAATTTATCGACTGCGTTGGTCATTCTCTTACTCTCTGTAAAATTGAAGCCGCATTTTACCCTCTTTTAAAAGCTTCAGCGAGTTTAATTAAACAATAAGTAAGCTGAGGAGGTTTAAAACAGATAGAAGTGCTGTATCTTAAGCGGATAAGCTACAGCAATTGGCAGGATAAAAAATAAAACCGCTGAATCAAAGAAAGGCGAAGGCATCTCCATAGATATGCTCAACTAATGCCCCCTGTTTTACAAAATCCTCACGGGCTATTTTTGCCATCTCAAATCGCCCGACGACATAAATATCAAAACCGCTTAAATCTGCAAACTCATCCAAAACGGCTTGATGAACATAGCCATGATGCCCCTGCCACTCGACTTCGGGCAACTCAATCACCGGATGAAAGTGAATATTTTTATGCTCTCTTGCCCAGCTAGAAGCCTCATTTTCAAAGTAAAAGTGTGAGTACTCTTTTACTCCCCAATACAGATAAACCTGATTTTCTAATTGTAAATTTACAATTTGTTCGAGCAGGGATTTAACATAAGAAAACCCCGTCCCCCCTGCAACCAAAATAATCGGACGGGTTGAATGCTCACGTAAATAAGCAACACCGTTACCTATTTCAGCATTAACCTGACCTTCACTTTGCATTTTTTCAATAACCTGCATGGCGTAACTGTTTTCAGGTGTTGCGCCTATATGCAGTTCGATTTGATTACCTGTCGGCGCATTAGCTATTGAAAAATGGCGTTTATCACCTTCACCCATCACTATTGAAAGATATTGCCCTGCTTTAAAAGTAACAGGTTCAATAGGCTGCAAAAATATGCGATATAAGAAAGCATTTAACTTTTCGATAGAAGTAACATTACAAGTGACAGGCTGCATTAATTTCTCTTTTAGAATAAGTTTACTGAAAAACAGGATTGTAACAAAAAAATAACATTCTGATTATGACAGGATATTCAACGCTTGCCAAAGATCATCGATTTTTTCTTTTACTTTTTTATCCATTATGATTGGCGTCCCCCATTCACGATCCGACTCCCCTTCCCATTTGTTCGTTGCATCCATCCCCATTTTCGAACCTAAACCTGAAACCGGCGATGCAAAGTCTAAATAATCGATCGGGGTGTTATCAACCAGAGTGGTATCGCGGCTTGGATCCATACGTGTTGTGATTGCCCAGATCACATCATTCCAGTCGCGCACATTTACATCATCATCACAAACAATAATAAATTTGGTATACATAAACTGACGTAAAAAAGACCAGATCCCCAACATCACACGTTTAGCATGTCCCGGATAACGTTTTTTGATGGAAACAACCGCCATCCGATAGGAACAACCTTCCGGCGGCAGATAAAAATCCACAATTTCCGGAAACTGCTTTTGCAGAATCGGCACAAAAACTTCATTCAGTGCAACACCTAAAATTGCCGGTTCATCAGGCGGGCGCCCGGTATAGGTGCTATGATAAATCGGATTTTCGCGATGCGTTACATGAGTAACTGTCATCACCTGGAAATCATCCACTTCATTATAATAACCGGTGTGATCGCCATAGGGCCCTTCCGGGGCCTCTTCCCCGGGCTGCAGGTAACCTTCTAAAATAATTTCCGCGGTCGCCGGAATATCAAGATCATTGCTCAGGCTTTTGGCAACTTTAGTGCGGGAACCGCGTAATAGACCGGCAAAGGCATATTCAGACAGGGTATCGGGAATCGGCGTAACCGCACCTAAAATAGTGGCCGGATCCGCTCCTAAGGCAACCGATACAGGAAAAGGTTTACCCGGGTTCACTTCCTGCCATTCACGAAAATCAATGGCTCCACCGCGATGAGATAACCAGCGCATAATGATCTTATTTTTCCCCAATAGCTGCTGGCGATAAATGCCCAAATTCTGGCGTTTTTTATAGGGGCCTTTAGTAATGGTTAAGCCCCAGGTGATCAAGGGCGCAACGTCCCCGGGCCAGCAGGTCATTACCGGTAGCTTGGTTAAATCAACCTCTTCGCCCTGCATGATCACCTGTTGGCAGGCTGGAGAACGGACTTTTTTGGTCGGCATATTTAACACCTGCTTAAATACCGGCAGTTTCTCCCATAAGGATTTCAGACCTTTGGGCGGCTCGGGCTCTTTCAAATAAGCCAGCCACTGTCCGACCTCTTTTAAAGCTGCCACATTATCCTTACCCATCGCCAATGCAACACGCTCAGTTGTGCCAAATAAATTGGTCAATACGGGGGTATCAAAACCTTTCGGATTCTCAAATAACAGGGCGGGTCCGCCGGCGCGCAGAGTACGATCTGAAATTTCCGTCATTTCCAAGTTAGGATCGATTTCCTGGCTGATACGTTTTAACAGCCCTTTCTCTTCGAGTTGTGCGATAAAGTCACGTAAATCATCAAATTTCATAAGGAATCCAATTTGTTATGAAAAAAAAACGCTACTCTAAGGTAGCGTTTTTGTGGCGAAATGAAAATTCTTTATTTTGCTTTTTGATTTTTCATTGCGTCAAAGAACTCATCATTGGTTTTGCTTAAACCAAGCTTATCAATCATAAACTCCGTTGCGCCGACTTCACCCATTGGATGAACAATCTTACGCAGGATCCACATTCTTTGCAGTTCATCCGCTTTGGTCAGCAGTTCTTCACGGCGAGTACCAGAGCGAGTGATATCAATTGCCGGGTAAACACGTTTTTCAGCAAGTTTACGGTTAAGATGGATTTCAGAGTTACCTGTACCTTTAAACTCTTCGTAGATAACTTCATCCATTTTAGAGCCGGTATCGATCAGAGCCGTAGCAAGAATAGTCAGGCTGCCACCCTCTTCGACATTACGCGCAGCACCAAAGAAACGCTTAGGACGCTGCAGTGCGTTCGCATCCACACCACCAGTCAAAACTTTACCGGAACTTGGCACAACGGTGTTATAAGCACGGGCTAAACGGGTGATTGAATCGAGTAAAATAACCACGTCTTTTTTATGCTCGACCAGGCGTTTCGCTTTTTCAATCACCATTTCAGCAACCTGCACGTGACGGCTGGCCGGCTCATCAAAGGTTGATGCCACCACTTCACCGCGTACTAAACGGCGCATCTCGGTAACTTCTTCCGGACGCTCATCAATCAGTAATACAATTAATACCGCATCGGGATAATTAAGGCTGATACTTTGTGCAATATTCTGCAGCAACATCGTTTTACCGGCTTTGGGCGGTGCAACGATTAATCCGCGCTGTCCTTTACCAATCGGTGAAACTAAATCCAGAATACGTGCGGTAATATCTTCCGTACTACCATTACCATTTTCTAAACGGAAACGTTCATCGGGGTGGATTGGAGTTAAGTTTTCAAAAAGAATTTTATTGCGGGAGTTTTCTGGTTTGTTGAAGTTGACTTCAATTATTTTTAATAACGCAAAATAACGTTCACCATCTTTGGGAGGCCGGATTTTACCATCAACACTGTCACCGGTTCGCAAATTAAAACGCCGAATCTGGCTGGGAGATATATAAATATCATCAGGGCCTGCAAGATATGAGCTGTCGGAGCTTCTTAAAAAGCCAAAACCATCTTGTAATATTTCAAGAACACCTGCACCGAAAATATCTTCGCCACTTTTGGAGTGTGCTTTCAGAATCGCAAAAATAATGTCTTGTTTTCTTAAACGGGCTAAATTCTCTAGCCCCATTGATTCTCCAAGCGTCACGAGCTTAGAAACGGGTGTATCTTTTAATTCTGTTAAATTCATAAGTTATTTAGGTATACAGGTTTGAAGTGATAGGTGAATGACAGTCGTAAATGGTTTGTTTATATTTTGAGCGTAAAGGTAGCATTTAATTAGGCGTTAGTCCAGATTGAACATGTTGTAAATCACAACTTGTTCAATCTGTGGTCAATTTTTTAGATATTTGCATCCAAAAATTCAACTAGTTGGGTTTTAGAAAGCGCGCCAACCTTAGTGGCAGCAACTTTTCCATCTTTAAATAATAAAAGCGTTGGGATACCACGAATACCAAATTTAGGTGGTGTCGCACTGTTTTGGTCAATATTTAATTTACCAATAGTAACTTTACCTTCATATTCAGTCGCAACTTCGGTCAGGATAGGAGCGATCATTTTACAAGGCCCACACCACTCAGCCCAGAAATCAACTAAAACAGGACCTTCTGCATTAACCACATCATCCTCAAAACTTGCATCACTTAAAGTTACGATATTATCGCTCATTTTTTTCTCCAGAAAAGAATTACCAGTAAATAATTACTATTACATCAATTAATTTTTGATATTTGAATGGAACACAATACTCATTGTAAGTATAAACTGCTATGATTTGCAAATGAATAAAACACATCTAACTCAAACAAAATTTGCAGACCTTCCTCTTGAGAAAAGTCTGATTTCAGGTTTAACCTCACAAGGTTATGAATATTGCACTCCTATTCAAGCTTTGTCTCTGCCGATCACCCTCACGGGAAAAGATATTGCAGGGCAAGCTCAGACAGGTACAGGTAAAACGCTTGCGTTTTTACCCGCGGTATTTCATCACCTTTTAAGCAATGCTGAACCTGAAAATCGCCGCAAGAATCAACCTCGGGCTATTATTTTAGCGCCGACGCGTGAGCTTGCAATCCAAATCCACAAAGACGCAGTGATCCTCGCTAAAACATCTAAATTACGTTTAGGACTAGCATATGGGGGCGAAAAAGTTGAAATTCAACATACCAAGCTGGAAAAAGGCGTTGATATTTTAATTGGCACTACCGGCCGTACCATCGATTTTGTAAAACAAGGAGTAATCGATCTCGGCTCAGTGCAAAGTGTTGTTCTCGATGAAGCTGATCGTATGTTTGATCTCGGCTTTATTAAAGATATCCGTTATCTATTCAGACGTATGCCGGAAGCAAAAACACGTCTAAACATGTTATTTTCAGCGACTCTCTCGCATAAAGTTCAAGAACTTGCTTTTGAGCATATGAACGATCCTGAACATATTCAGATTGAACCAGATGTCATGACTTCAGCGAATATAACAGAAGAGCTATTTTATCCTTCCAATGAAGATAAGATGTTACTTTTATTAACCCTGATAGAAGATGAATGGCCGGAAAAAGCCATTGTTTTTGCCAATACCAAACATACTTGTGAAAAAGTATGGGGTTATTTATCAGGTGATGGACTGCGTGCAGGTTTGCTAACCGGTGATGTCCCGCAAAATAAACGCATAAAAATATTACAGGAATTCACTGATGGTGACATCGATATTTTAATTGCAACGGATGTGGCTGCTCGCGGTTTACATATCCCTAAAGTATCACATGTTTTCAATTACGACCTGCCTGATGATTGTGAAGATTACGTGCATCGGATTGGCCGTACCGGACGTGCCGGTGAAAAAGGGCTAGCAATCAGTTTGGCCTGTGAAAAGTATGTATTTAATCTCCCCGCTATCGAGGAATATATCAAACATACTATACCGGTAAGCGAATATGATAAAGACGCGTTATTAGACTCATTACCAGTAATGAAAATAGTCAAACACAAAGCAGCACACCCCAATAGCCGTAAAGACAATTACCACCGTACTCATAAGCGATAGAATGACTAAAAACCGCTATACCATAATTGATCTCGGATCAAATAGCTTTCACATGCTGACCGTTGAAAAGTGCAATAATGGTTTTAGCGTTTATGCTAAGTCCAAGCAAAAAGTACGCCTTGCGGCAGGTTTAGATGAACAGCACATTCTTAATCAGGAAACGATACAGAAAGGCCTGGATTGTTTAGCAAAGTTCAAAAATAAACTAAGCCTTCTGCAACCGGTTAAAACCCTTATTACCGCCACTGCTGCTCTGCGTTTAGCTGAAAATAAACAGGTTTTTATCAGCCAGGCAGAAGAGATCTTACAGCTGCCAATTAACCTTATATCAGGCTTGGAAGAAGCAAAAATAATTTATAAAGGTGTGGCCTTTACTGAAAAGATTAACATTCCTCTTTTAGTTATTGATATAGGCGGTGCAAGCACCGAATTAATTATCGGGCAGGAAAATGAGATAAAAATTGCTCAGAGCCTTCATATGGGCTGCGTAACTTGGTTAAAACGATACTTTCCTGATAAGAAGCTTAATGAACAAAATTTTACAACTGCCATTAAAGCAGCCAAAAGCGTAATAGAACCCTATGCCGCAGAATACCGTGATCAAGGCTGGTCCGTGGCAATGGGGGCATCTGGTACAATCCAAGCGATACAAGAAATAAACCAAAAGCAGAAATTAAGTCCTGAAATAAACTTGCAGCTTTTATATCAGATAAAATCATTGTGCATAGATTGTGAAACAATTGAAAACTTACATATTGATGGTTTAATACCTTCAAGAAAACCCGTATTTGCAAGTGGTCTTGCAATACTTATCGCCTTATTTGAAACATTAGGCATGGCATCTATGCAACGTTCAAAAGGCGCCCTGCGCGAAGGTTTAATCAGTATACTGTTTGCTGAAAAGTAACCTTGCCGGCGCTTAGCCACTAGCCTGCCAGCAAACAATCAGGACAAGCAGAGCTTTGCCCACTCACTGTCGACAGGCTTTGCAGAGCTACTGCGAAAATAATCTCGAAAGGTCAACACGCCTTGACACACAGAAATTATGACTCAACCATATCCATAATATAAAGCGCCGTCATCAAATCGAGGTGGGCACCGCCGCCATTTTTAAAAAGCGTTATTTCTTTCTCTGTCCGACGCCCTTTTACGCCGTTACACAATTGGTAAAAGTCGGCAATAACGGTGTCTTCGTTGATTACTCCTTCATTAATAGGAATGGCCAGTTCACCAATATCATGAATTGCCGTTTCTCTTGCATCAACAAAAATACGAGACTTTAACAAAAGCGAATCATCAGCTTCCCGCATATCCGGTCGATAGGCACCGATCAAGTCCACGTGGGTCCCTTCTTTAATCCAGTCCCCCATAATAAATGAAGATGTCGACATAGTGGAAGAGGAGACGATATCCGCGTTGCTCAATGCTTCAGGAAGATCTTTAATGGCGACGGCATCTTTATCTTTCGCCAATTTTTGTGCTTTTGCAAAGGTTCGGTTCCATACCTGAACTTTTTCCAACTGCGGGAATAGCTCTCGGTATGAATCAATTATTGATGAAGCGACGGCTCCTGCACCTACAACCGTCAACACTTTACTATCGGGCCTTGCTAACAACTTTGCCCCAAGCGCCGAGTCTCCAGCCGTTTTCCATTTTGTTACTAACTTACCGTCAATAATGGCAAGAGGCTTCCCGGTGTCATCATCGAATAGTGTAAAGATGGAATGAACACTGGGTATCGCCTCAGCTAGCTTTGCATTGTTTGGGAAAATAGTCGCTGTTTTAATACCGATTCCTTTGCCTTTGATCCATGCGGCACGACTTAGTAAAGCATTATCCCCATGTTTAAATAAAATATCATCAATATCGGCACGTGAAACTTTATGACCTTCGCGTAAAGCAGAGCAAAGCGCCAACCACGATAAATTACTCTCTACATCTTCTGCATTGATAGATAACACCATGTTAACTTAAATCCTTTTCGTAAATTATTATGTATATCAAGCTGTTTTGACTATCCATTTAGGAGGTATTGCAGAGGACTTACCTGTGATCGCCTCCTTAATACAATTACTCAAACTTAAAAGCTTAAATGAACGCCCTGTCATTCCAGGGCCATAGTGTGCGTATTTAGCGGAGTTAGTGCTAATAACCTGTGTTTCAAATGGAATGATCGGATCTTTTATCATGCACCAACAGGTATCTGTGATCACCTGAGCACCAAAATCTTCTATCGATTTTAAATAGCCAGCCTCCTTAGCTTTTGCTACCACTGTGCGACCAGCTGTAATATACACCTGAACAGTTGGCGCTTTTTTCTTTCCTTTACATAACACCGATAATTTTTCAAATTCACTTAACGAAAAATGTGGATTACCCAAAGAGACAAGATCTGTGTCCAATGTATTTGCTTTACTTAACTCATTCCAACTTTCATGTAATTCAGAACACCCGAATTCAATCATTTCAATTTTTTGATTTTGAATGAGTGTCTCTTCAAGCGTTCCGGCATCCGGAGTCACAGCAACAATATGAAACATTGGTGCACTTGAAACCGTTGCAAAAGCAGCCCCAAAGGCCTTCAAATTGTCGAGATCGGGTTTAAGATGCTCTATTCCGACGATAACAGGAATACGGTTTCCTGCTAGTTTGCCCACATGGTACCCCAACAGAGGGTAAAAAAGATCATCAATTTGCTGTACATCTGTTAGCGTAACCTGGAGCGATGCTTTTCGATGCTGATTAAGATGTGCCCCCGCTAAGGGGGCTCTTCCCGTCAGTACTATACACGCATCAAGAAAATCTGGATATTTCATCGTGCGTGCCCCCAAAACACTATTAGCAAAGATAACCGCATTGGATTCAGCCCATGCAATCTGCTCTCCTTGCTGAGGAGCACTGTCCAACAAGTAAGGTGCACAAGTAATACCAATTCCGATAATTAAGTTTCCAGTCTTGTCCATTCCCGAAAGCAAAGTGAAATTACTCTGCTTGTATCTTCACAAAAACTATTCCAAGCACTGCACACCACGTTAACAATATCCTCATAGTTTGCAAAACACCTATTCGCTAATTTGTATTGACGAAGCCATTGCCATACTTGTTCTATCGGATTCAATTCTGGAGAGTAAGGTGGGATATGTATAATCGTTAAGTTAATAATACCAAATCCGATAATTATCTATTCATTTATGCTTGTTAAAATGAATAGATAATTAATCTGATTGGTATTATGTAGCAGATGATAAATATTTGTTTTTTGGTAAGTAACGCCAAATGTGACCTCAATATAACGTTGTATATCCTTGCCTTGCAAACGTCCACCTTGAGGCTTAATTGCATTATCTACAACGTATGACTTTACTTGAGCTAATTGCTTCCGAGTTAACTTAGGCGGCCTACCGCTGGCTGCTTTAGCATTTAAACCTTCCAACCCGGAATCGAGGTAAGCCTTGATCCATATGTTGACACTTCGTCGCCTTACTTTGAGAATTTTAGCTATTTCAGTACGACTTTTACCATCAGTGAAATGTGAAACAGCCAGTAATTTCCGCTGAAGTCTCGCATCAGAGGTTGAACGAATTAGCTTTGAAAGATCGTGCGTCATAGTAATACCAATCATACTAAATAAGTGATCATTTTAAGATGGTCTATTTAGGCGTAGGAAAAATGGATAAAAGCAAGGCATTGATTGCAGTAACTAGTTGTTCTAATTATAAAATCAATAACGAAGCTAGCATTCATTGTAACAAGCATAAATGAATAGATAATTATCGGATTTGGTATAACTCCTTATCAGAGCTCTATTAGATCATATCTTTATCGGAATTGGTATTAGGCGCTTGGCGATGGAACAGGGTTCGCAGAGCTCACCCGCTCGTGCCCCTTGGCCTGTCGGCAAACAACCAGGGCACGCGGAGCTTAGCCCGCTCGTAAACCAGTGCTGCCGCACTACTCGCCCCGACTATCACATGATTTGCATGCCACTGCGTGGCAGCTCTTTATTGCCCATGCTCGAGTAGTCATAGCCCCCTTGCCTGTCGGCAA